>DNLN01000180.1:4493-20330 GCA_003488465.1 Sutterella sp.
CGTTGGGCTCGGGCGGGAAGCGCGTGCGGATGCGGGCCCAATCGGTCTGGCCCTGCTGCTCCTGCTCGCTGTACAGGCCCGGGTGTCCGCACCACTTGCGGGGCAGGTTGTTCCCCTCGCTCAGGTCGGCTTCAATGATGTTGCGCAAAAAATTCGTGGGCTTGACCTCGTCGGTAGAGGCCGCCGTCTTGCTGTTGTCAGTCATATCGTTCCAGTCAACGATCCGCCGCACGAAAAAACGTGTTGCAATTCAAGGTGATCGTTTGATTTTTTCGAGAAATGTGCGATTCTAGCCCATCCGCTAGTCGGAATCGGCCTGCTTCTGGCAATCGGCCGCAATCCAGTGACCGGACTTGCCGCCAGATTTTTCCAGAAGCCGCACGCCGCCGATCGTCATGAAGCGGTCAACCGCCTTGCACATGTCGTAAACGGTGAGCAGCCCCACCTGCACTGCGGTGAGCGCCTCCATCTCCACGCCCGTCTGCCCGACCGTCTCGCAGGTCGCGGTGCAGCGCACCGCGCTCTGCTCCTCGAGAAGCGCGAACTCCACGGCTACGCGCGTGAGCGCAATCGGGTGGCAAAGCGGAATCAACTCGCTCGTCCTCTTGCTAGCCATGATGGCGGCGACGCGGGCCACACCGATCACATCGCCCTTTTTCGCCTTTCCGGAGGCGATGAGCCGGAATGTCTCCGGCTTCATTGAGATCGTGCCCGTCGCGACAGCCACGCGCCGGGTGTGATCCTTCTGCCCGACATTGACCATGTGCGCATTGCCCTGGGCGTCAAAATGCGTGAGCACGCCTGCCTGTTGCTGCATGTTGAAAAAGAGTTCCCTGCTCTGTAATGAGATATGTCCGAGGCCTTGCGCAAAGGCCCGAGTCATTATCATACGGCATCTCGCCCGCGCCTCCCCAAGTGCCGCGCGGCGTTCCGAATCCTTTTGTTGACGATGCTTTTTTCATGAGTCTGCTCAAGAGAGCCGCAGTCCTTGCCACTACCGCCGCATTCGCTTTTGCGCAATGCTCGCCGGCGTTTGCCGCCGAGGACGCTCCGCTCGATCTGAATCTGCCGAGCCTTGGCACCGTTGCCGGGGCAGATCTCTCCATCATGGAGGAGCGCCGTCTTGGCGAGCAGCTCATGACCAAGGTGCGCGCCGATGCCGATTACCTGGCCGACCCCGAAGCGCTCGACTACCTCAACCGGCTCGGGTACCGGCTCGTTGCCGCCTCGCACACGATTCCCTACGACTTTTTCTTCTTTCCCGTGCGGGAAAAGAGCCTGAACGCATTCGCTTTGCCGGGCGGCTTCATCGCCGTGCATTCAGGACTGGTTGTTGCCGCGAAGACCGAAAGCGAACTCGCGGCCGTTCTGGGCCACGAAATCGGCCACGTCACGCAGCGCCACATCGCCCGCATGTTCCAGCAAAGCGAAGGGACGCTCGCGATGACAATCGGCTCGTTCCTGCTTGCGCTTCTTGCCGCCCGTGCGGGTGGCAGCTCCGGAGGCGACGCTGCGGCGGCGATCACCATGGGCACTCAGGCCGCGCTCATCCAGAAGCAGCTCGGCTACTCGCGCGACGCCGAACGCGAAGCCGACCGCGTGGGCTTGCAAAGCCTTGCAAACGCCGGCTTCGATCCCAAGGGCATGGAGGACTTTTTCGCCCGTCTGCAGCAGAGCAGCCGCTACTACGAGACCATCGCCACGGCCTACATCTCCACGCACCCGATGACCAGCGAGCGCATGAACGACATGCAGGGCCGCACGCGCCTTCTGCGGCGCCGCCATCACGAGGACAGTTTTGACTTCCTGCTCATTCAGGCCCGCCTTCGCGTGCTGCAGGAGAAGAACTACGACGGCTGGCTTGCGGCCTCAAAGAGCTTCTCGCTGCAGCTTGAAAAAGCAACCGGCCGGCGCGCGGCAGCCCTGCACTACGGTCTGTCCGTCGCCTACGCAAAAATGAACCGCAGGGCGGCCGCCCTCAATGAGGCACGCGAAGCGCAAAAACTTGCCCCCCAGCACAGCGTCATCCTCGACAAGAACCTCGCGCAAGCCGAGTACGACAACGCCAAAAGCGCGGAACAAAAGCGCGCGGCGATCAAAATCGCCCGTGAAACTGTCGATCGCTACCCCTATTCCTTCATGGCGGCCGAGGCCTATGTCGACATGCTCCACCAGACGGGGCGCAACGAGGAAGTCGTCAAGTTCATGCGCAAGCAGCGCGCAATCCCGAAGGACAACACGGATTATCACGCGCTGCTTGCCCGCAGCTATCACGAGCTCGGGCGCCACGCCGAAGCCTTCGCAGCCACGGGCGACATGTACGCCCTCATGGGCAACCACAAGGCCGCCGTCTATCAGTTCGACCTTGCACAGAGGGCGAACGATGCCGACTACTACGTGATGAGCATGATCGACGCGAAGCTGCGCGAGCAGCGGCAGCTCGCGCTCGACAAGGAAAAGGCAAGGAAGTAGACGCTCCGCTGCGGCCGTTTCCGCCCCCTTAAGCGATACCACCGTCTTTTTGTGCCAAAATTGTTTGTTTTTAGTGAAATCCCTCCCTGCAGGGAGGCGTTTTTGCGTTGTTTTTGTCCTGCTGCGGCTTGTCCTGCGCAGCCATTATTTGTTTTTTGCCATGGCTATTGAAGATTATCTGACCCTCGCCCCCGAAACTGATCAGGTCATTGAAACGGATGCAGTGATCGTCGGCGCCGGTCCCGTTGGCCTGTTTCAGGTCTTTGAGCTCGGTTTGCTGGAAATCAAGGCGCATGTGGTCGATTCGCTGCGCAATGTCGGCGGCCAATGCGTCGAGCTTTATCCGACAAAGCCCATCTACGACATCCCGGCCGTGCCCGTCTACACCTCGTACGAACTCACCGAGAATCTCTTGAAGCAGATCCACCCCTTCGGCGCCCAGTTTCATCTCGGTCAGGAAGTGACCAAGGTTCAAAAGCGCGAGGACGGCCGCTTTGACGTCGAGACAGACAAGGGCACGAAGTTCCTGTGCAAGGTGGTCATCATCGCCGCGGGCGTGGGCTCCTTCCAGGCCCGCCCCTTGCGCGTTCCCGGAATCGAGAAGTTCGAGGGGACGCAGCTGCACTACCGTGTGCGCAATCCTGATCTCTTCGCCGGCAAGAACATCGTGATCTGCGGCGGCGGCGACTCGGCCCTTGACTGGACGCTCAATCTCGTGGGCAAGGCCGAAAGCGTCGTGCTGCTGCACCGCCGCGACGGGTTCCGCGCAGCTGCCAGTTCCGTGGCCCGCATGCGCGAGCTCTGTGAGAACTGGGAGATGCAGTTCGAAGTCGGCCAGGTGACGGGCTTTGAGGAACAGGACGGCAAGATGACCGAAATTCGCGTGACGGGGGGCGATGGCGTCGTGCGCCGCATGCCCCTTGACCACCTGCTCGTCTTTTTCGGCCTGCAGCCCAAGATCGGCCCGATCGCCGACTGGGGGCTGGAACTTGACCGCCGACAGATCGTTGTGGACACCGAAAAGTTCGAAAGCTCCATTCCGGGCATCTTCGCCGTGGGCGACATCAACACGTACCCGGGCAAGAAAAAGCTGATCCTTTCGGGCTTTCACGAATGCGCTCTTGCGGCCTTTGCCGCCTCCAAGTACGTGTTCCCCGAGAAGAAGGTGTTCCTGCAGTACACGACAACGAGTCCGAAGCTGCACAAGGTGCTCGGCGTCGAGTCTCCGACGTTTGACGACTAACCCAGCTCATAACCAGGAAGACGCGCCATGCCGCATTTTTCCAAGGTTGCCGTTTTTGCCAAGCCCCAAGAGAACGTGCGGGCCATCTTCAGGAAACTGATCGAGGTCATCGTTCAGTCGGGGGCAACGCCGATCCTGGATCGTGCGCTTGAAATGTTCTTCCCCAACGGCTGTCCCTTTGAAATGGCCGATGCGGCCGAACTCGGAAAAATGGCCGAGGTCGCCGTGGTTCTCGGCGGCGACGGCACCATGCTCGGCGCGGGCAGGCTTCTTGCCCCCTATGACGTCCCCGTCATCGGCGTCAATGCCGGCCGGCTCGGCTTCATCACCGACATCGTGCACGAGGAAATGGAGACGACGCTCTCGGCCATGCTCGCCGGACACTACGTCCGCGACGAGCGGCCCATGCTGCAGGGGCGCGTCACGAGGGACGGCGAGACCGTGTGCTCTGAGGTCGCCGTGAACGACATCGGTCTCACGCACGGGCGCGCGCTCGGCATGGTCGAATACACCGTGTACGTGGATGGCGAGCCGATCGCCGTGCAGCGCGCCGACGGTGTGCTCGTCAGTTCCTCGACCGGCTCGACCGCCTACGCCATGGCCGCCGGCGGACCGATCCTGCATCCTGCCGTGCGCTCCATGCTGATTGTTCCGGTCGCGCCGCATACGCTGAGCAACAGGCCCCTCATCATCTCCTCGCAATCCATCGTGGACATCGAGGTGAATGAAACGCGAAGCGCCGTCGCAAGCTTTGACGCACAGGTCAATTTCGACGTACGCGTCGGCGACATCCTTCGCATCAAGATCTCCGGTCAGACCTTCACGATGCTGCACCCCGAGGGCTTCAGCTACTTCGAGCTTCTTCGCCGCAAGCTCAAGTGGAACTATCTGCCTCAGTCCGAGCGTCCGATCCACACTCCTGAAGCGTCCTGACTCCAAGCTCCCGCCATGCTCAATCTGCTTTCTCTCAAGGACTTCGTCATCGTTCCGGAACTCACGGTTGAGGCCGAGGCCGGGCTCACGTGCCTCACGGGCGAAACCGGTGCCGGCAAATCCATTCTCATCGATGCGCTCGAACTTGTGCTCGGAGCCCGAAGCGATACCGGGCTCATCCGCGAAGGCGCGCAGCGCACCGAGGTTGCGGCCGAGTTCTCCATGACACCCAGGGCCAAAAGCTGGCTTGAGAGCGCCGGGCTCGATGATTCCGACACGATTCTTCTTCGACGCACGGTGGATGTGAAGGGGCGGTCCCGCTGCTGGATCAACGGCTCGCCCGTCACGGTCGCCCAGAGCAGAGAGCTCGGAGAGCGGCTGGTGGACATCCACGGCCAGCACGCGCATCAGTCGCTTTTAAAGCCCGCCTTCCAGCTCCAGCTCGTGGACGGGTTCGGCGGCACGCGCCCCCTGCTCGTTGCCGTGCACGCGGCATGGGAAGCCTGGCAAAAGGCAGCCCGACGCCTGAAGGAAGCCACCTCCGACAAGGACAAGCTGGAAGCCGAAGCCGAGCGTCTTTCTTGGATGAATGAGCTTCTCACCGAACTCAACCCGGGCCCCGACGAGTGGAAGAAGATCTCCGAAGAGCACGCCATGCTCTCCAATGCGGCGGACATCGTGATCAACGTGCGCGCCGCGATCGACAATCTCACTTCGGGCGATTCGAACGCGCTCTCGCTTCTTAACCAGGCGCAGCTCGAGCTTTCTCAAGCCGGGAAGTTCGATCCCAAGTACGAGGAGCTCAGCCAGTCGCTCGAGCAGGCCTCCTCGATCATTGACGACTGCGCACACGACGTGTCCCGCAGGCTCGACCGGATCGACATGGACGAGGATCACTTCGCGCAGCTTGACGAGCGTCTGAACGCCTTCTGGCGAATGTCGCGCAAGTTCCAGCGTGCTCCCGAGGACATCCATGCGCTCTGGGAGCAGACCCGGACGCGGCTCTCCGAGATCGAGCAGAGCGCCGACATCGATGCGCTCGAGCGTGCGGAAAAGAAGGCCAAGGCGATTTTCATGGAGGAGGCGGCAAAACTCACTGCCGCACGTCAAGCCGCCGCGCACAAGCTCTCCCAGGCCGTCACCCGTGAGATGCAGATCCTTGCGATGGCGGGCGGCAGGCTCGAGATCGCCCTCACCCCCAGCGCCCCTTGGGCCGGGGGCGTCGAGCATTGCGAATTTCTCGTGAGCGGCCACGCAGGCGCCACGCCCCGGCCTCTCACCAAGGTTGCCTCCGGGGGCGAACTCGCACGCATTTCGCTGGCCATCGCGGTGATCACGGCTCAGATCACTCCGGTGCCGACACTGATCTTTGACGAAGTCGACTCCGGAATCGGCGGCGCCGTCGCCGAAGTCGTGGGCAGGCTTCTGCGGCGCCTCGGGCAATCGCGCCAGGTGCTGTGCGTCACGCACCTGCCGCAGGTCGCAGCCTGCGGCAATCACCAGTGGCGCGTTGAAAAGCACACCGAAAACGGCCGCACGGAGAGTTCGCTCTCCCCGCTTGCGCCCGAAGCGCGCGTTTCGGAAATCGCCCGCATGCTGGGCGGCACGGTCATCACCGAGGCCGCAAGGAAAACGGCAGCCGAAATGCTGGCTGCCGCTGAAGGCTAGGAATCAGCCGGGGCCTTCCCGTTCAAGCGTCCGGGACTTTCCTCTCCCTCTAGTCGTTCACGACCTTCACGCTCGGCATCACGCGGCTCATGTCGCGGCTAGCCGCAGCGACTTCAGCCGCCGCCTTGAGGGCGATCGAGCGGTAGATGCACGCAACTTCAGAATCCGGCTCAGCCGCCACCGTGGGCTTGCCCGAGTCGGCCTGCTCGCGGATCGAGGCATCAAGCGGCAGCTGTCCCAGCACTGGCACCTTGTACTGCTCGCTCATGCGCCTAGCGCCGCCCTCGCCGAAAATGTGCTCGAGGTGGCCGCACTTGGGGCAGCGAAAGAGCGCCATGTTCTCCACGATGCCAAGGATCGGCACGTTGACCTTCTGGAACATCCTGAGGCCCTTCTTCGCATCAAGGAGCGCAATGTCCTGCGGCGTCGTGACGATCACCGCGCCCGTCACGGGAATCGACTGCGTGAGCGTAAGCTGAATGTCGCCGGTTCCGGGAGGCATGTCGATGATCAGGTAGTCAAGGTCATGCCAGTTCGTCTGGTTGAGCAGCTGCGTAAGCGCGCTTGAAACCATGGGGCCGCGCCAGATCATGGGCTCGTCCGGATCGATCATGAAGCCGATGGAGTTGATTTCAAGGCCAAGCGACTCGATGGGCTCCATGTGCTCGCCGTCGATCGTCGTCGGCTGCCCGCTTGCGCCCAGCATCATGGGCTGGGAGGGACCGTAGATGTCTGCGTCGAGCATCCCCACGCGGGCGCCTTCGGCGGCAAGCGCGAGGGCAAGGTTCGCAGCCACGGTCGACTTGCCCACGCCCCCCTTGCCGCTGCTCACGGCAATGATGTTGCGCACGTTCTGAAGCGTTTTGAGCGTGCGCTGCACGCGGTGCGCGGCAATAGTGGGAGACACTGTAACGGAAACGCTCTCGAACCCGGCCTTTTCAAGCGCCTCGCGGACAAGCTTTTCAATGGCGGCCTTCGTGGAGCGAACAGGGTATCCGGGATTGACGGTAACGCTCACGGCGCCATCCTTGACGGCGCAGCCCCTCACGGCCCGCAGTTCAGAAAACTTTTTGCCGCTCACCGGATCGATGAGAGCTCCAACCAGTTGCTTGACGTCCTCTTCAGTCATCTTGGCCCGCCTAACGAAATTACAGATTGAGCGTCCCGCCCGGCTGCGTTCAAGGTGCATCCGGACGCGCTAAAGGATAGAATTTTAGTTTGTGCCCGAATGTCTTCGGACTCACTTCTCGGGCAACTTTCTAGAACCTGATCTTACTTCTTTTGCTGCACCATGAGCTCACAGAAACGCAATCTCTTCGTCACGACCGCTCTGCCCTATGCAAACGGCGCCTTCCACATCGGCCACATCATGGAATACATCCAGGCCGACATCTGGGTGCGCCATGAGCGAATGTGCGGCAACACGGTGCACTTTGTCGGCGCCGACGATGCGCACGGCGCCCCGATCATGATCGCCGCCCAGAAAAAGGGCATCACGCCGCAGCAGTTCGTTGCGCAGATCGCCGCCGGCCGCAAGCAGTACCTTGACGGCTTTCACATCAAGTTCGACCACTGGCACTGCACGGACAGCCCGGAGAACACGTTCCTCTCGCAGGACATCTACCGCAAGTTGAAGGCCGCCGGCCTCATCTACACCAAGGACATCGAGCAGTTCTACGATACGGAAAAGGGCATGTTCCTTGCCGACCGCTTCATCAAGGGCACCTGCCCGAAGTGCGGCGCAGCCGATCAGTACGGGGACAACTGCGAAGTTTGCGGCTCGGTTTATCTGCCCACCGAGGTCGTCAATCCCAAGAGCACGCTCTCTGGCACGACCCCGGTCATGAAGAAGTCCACGCACTATTTCTTCAAGCTCTCCGACCCGCGGGCGATCGAGTTCCTGCGCGAGTGGACGCGCGCAAACGGCGCTGACGGCAAGCCGCACGTGCAGGCCGAAGTGCTCGCAAAGGACGAGGAGTGGCTCGGCGTGGACGGCAATCTCGCCGACTGGGACATCTCCCGCGACGCACCCTACTTCGGCATTCCGATTCCCGATGCTCCCGGCAAATACTTCTACGTGTGGCTTGACGCACCCGTCGGGTATCTGGCGAGCTTCAAGGCGTTCTGCGAAAAGAACGGCCTTTCCTTTGAGGAGGAGCTCTCGCGGCCCGACACCGAACAGATCCACTTCATCGGCAAGGACATCATCTATTTCCACACGCTGTTCTGGCCTGCCATGCTGCACTTCTCGGGCGCTCCCTACCGCGTTCCCGATCACATCAACGTGCACGGCTTCGTCACGGTGAACGGCGCCAAGATGAGCAAGTCCCGCGGCACCGGCATCAGCCCGCTCGAGTACCTGAACCTCGGCATGAACGCCGAATGGCTGCGCTACTACCTCGCCGCCAAGCTCTCGAGCAAGGTCGAGGACGTGGACTTCACCAAGGATGACTTTCAGGCACGCGTGAACTCGGATCTGATCGGCAAGTACGTCAACATCGCCTCCCGCGCCGCGGGCTTCATCTTCAAGCGCTTTGAAGGCCGCGTGAGCGACGCTGCGATGAGCGAGCCGCTTTTGGCCACCATCGCTGCGGAGCGCGATGCCATCCGCGACCTGTACGAGGATCGCGAATACGGCCGCGCCATGCGCCGCGTGATGGAGCTTGCCGACCTCGTGAACGAATACGTCGACCGCGAAAAGCCCTGGGAACTTGCCAAGAAGGAAGGCGCAGCGGCCGATCTGCAGCGCGTCGCAAGCGTCGCGCTCGAAGCGTTCCGCATGCTCACGCTCTACCTAAAGCCCGTGCTTCCCGCAACCGCCGAGCGCGTCGAGGCGTTCCTCAACTGCGGCGAGCTCACCTGGGAGAGCATCGGCAATCACCTCTCGAGCAGCCGCCCCATCAACAAATTTGAACACCTGATGGGCCGCGTGGATCGGGAAAAGCAGCTCGACAAGCTGGTCCCGGAAAAGGCGCCCGAGCCCGAAGCGCCCAAGCTCCCCGGCGGCGAAGCGATCGCCCCCACCTGCACGATCGATGATTTTGCCAAGGTCGACCTTCGCATCGCCCGCATCGTCAAGTGCGAGCAGGTCGAAGGCTCTGACAAGCTTTTGCGTCTTGAACTTGATGTCGGCGAGGGGCGTCTGCGCCAGGTGTTCTCCGGCATCAAGGCCTTCTACAAGCCCGAGGATCTCACGGGCAAGCTCACCGTCATGATCGCCAACCTCGCCCCGCGCAAGATGCGCTTTGGCCTGAGCGAAGGCATGGTGCTTGCGGCAAGCGACGCCTCGGACAAGAAATCCGGCATCTACCTCATCGAGCCGACGGCGGGCGCAAAGCCCGGCATGCGGCTTCACTAAAGGGGCACCCCTGATCGAGGTGGCGGCGGACGGCGGAAACACTTCTTTCCCCGTCCGCTTTTTTCTTTGGCCCGTCTCATTAGAATTTTTTCGTGTATCTCCAATCCTTCAAGGAGTCTTGCCGTGGAATTCTGCCTTCCCTCCCGAGTGCTTCCGGAACTGGCCGCCTGGTATCCCGAACTTGCTGCAATCCGCCGCGACATCCATCGCTCGCCGGAAATCGGCTTTGAGACGCAGAACACGAGTGCGCGCATCGCGTGGCTGCTCAGGGACTGGGGAATTTCCGACATCGATACCGAGACGGTAAAGGGCGGCGTTCTCGCCGTCGTGAACGGCAGCAGACCGGGCGCAACCATCGCGCTCAGGGCCGACATTGACGCGCTTCCCATGAAGGACGCCTCGCTTGCCGAATGGTCGAGCGAAATCGATAACCGCTGCCACGCCTGCGGGCATGACGGCCACCAGACCTGGCTTCTTGCCACTGTGCGCTATCTGGCTCTCAAAAGGGACTTTCCGGGGCGCGTCGTCGCCATCTTCCAGCCCGCCGAAGAACTCGGCAAGGGCGCTCTTGCCGTCATCGAAAGCGGCATTTTCAAGCGCTACGGAATTCAGGAGATCTACGGCGGACACAGCGAACCGCTCCTTGCGAAGGGCACGTTCGGATTCCGGTCGGGACCGCTTCAGGCTGCATCCGACGTCTTTTACGTCACGCTGCGCGGCATCGGCACCCACTGCGGCCGTCCGCACCTTGGCATCGACCCGATTCCGATCGGCGCGCAGATCGTGACAGCCGCGCAGACGCTCGTCTCACGCAGAACCAATCCGATCGACACGGCCGTCGTCTCCATCTGCTCGATCAATGCGGGCAGCATGGATGCGCCGAACATCGTTCCACAGACGCTCACGATGAGCGGGTGCGTGCGCACTTTCACGCCGGAAACCCGGGCGATGATTCAGGAGAAGTTCACGAAGATCGTTCAGGGCATTGCGCTCGCCAACGACTGCACGGCCGAGGTGCGCTACGAAAACATCATCTGCGCGGTCAACAACGACCCTAGTCTTGCCGCCAGCGTCATGGGCATTGCCCAGGAACTCTTTGGCGCCGACCGCACGGTCACCGTCGATCCCATGATGAGTTCGGAAGACTTTGCCGAGTACCAGCGCATCGTCCCAGGCGTCATCGTGCGTGTCGGCGTTCGGGACAAAACCCACACGGCCGCGCTGCACAACGCCGCGTTCGACTTCAATGACGAGGTTCTGCCCGCTGCCGCAACGCTCTTTGTGACGATCGCCAGGGAGCGCCTGCGCATCCTGTCCGACCGGAACTGACCGCCGCTCTCAATCCAGCGCAAAGGGGCAGCCAGCTCACAAGACGCAAGGCTGCCCGATGGCGGGCAATCTCCCCCCTACGGCTCGTCTGCACCGCGTCCGCAAGCGACTTCTTCGTCTTGTGCAGATCGATGATTCGCTCCTCGATCGTGTTCTCGCTGATGAGCTTGTAGATTGTCACGGGCTGACTCTGCCCGATCCGATACGCACTGTCGGTCGCCTGATCCTCGACTGCCGGCTTCAGCCATCTATCCGCTTGTGCGTCTTTGCGCTGTCGGCGATCAAAAGCCCGATAGCCCCGAGAATGAGTACGATGCCGACAATCGTGGGAATGCTGCTGTCCTCACCCAGAAGGAAAATGCCCCAGCAGGCTGCCCCCATCGGCTCCCCAAGCGAGAGCGTTGCCGACACCACGGGCGTCGTCCATTTCATGCCGAGGAAGAAGAGCCCGAAGCCAAGCCCGCCGGCCACGCCAAACGCAAGGCTCACCATGAGCCCCCGGGAGCTCGACCAGATCCAGTCCGTGGGATAGATGAAAAGCATCGGCAGTAGCATCACGGAGATCATGAAGAGCCCGATCATGATGCCCGCCTCCGGATCCATGTTGGCGGCAACATCCGGGCTCGCGTTCATGTAAAAGCCGTAGACGAGCGCTCCGAGAAGAGGAGAAATCACCCAGATGAGGTTGCCGGCTTCAAAGCTCTGGACATTGAGAAGCGCAATGCCGACGATGGCGATCGCAGTTGCGAAATACCAGGCCTTTTGCGGCACCTTACCGTAGAAAAGCGCCGAGATGATGCCGGTCATGATGGGCAGCGCCCCCACGCACACGACGGTGCCAGCTGCAACTCCAAGTTTCAGTGCGCCGAAGAAATAGAAGATCTGATAAAAGCACGTGCACACGGCGCAGATCGTGATCGCCTTCCAGGGGAGCTTTCGCGTGAGCCTGGGCAGTCTGCCCGAGAGAGCGCACCAGCAAAAGAGCACGGCTGCCGAGCCGACCATGCGCACCTCGGACACAACCCAGGGCGTGGCGCCTTCGGGCGCAAGCGCCTGCAGCAGGCCCGTCACGGAAAAGCAGAGCGCGCTGAGAAGAATGAGAAAGGGTCCCTTGAGAGCGGATTGCATGGGAAAAACAGCCTTGAGTGTTGCAAATGGAGGGCAATCCTAGCACGCGCCCGGTGATCCCGCCGTCTTCAACCAAACTCCCCAAAAAAAACAAAAGAGCCTCCGGAAAACCTGTTCCCGGAAGCCCCTAGCCTGAACGCAGGAATCGCAACCCCTGCGTCAGTCTTGTGCTGCCCAGATTAGACCATCAGCAGCGCGCAGGCGATCACGGCCACGAAGCACGGAAGCGCGGTGCGCTTCACGACGTCGAGCGGGTTCACCATGGCGATGCCGGACACGAGAATCGTCACGCCGGCAAGCGGAGACATCGTGCGGCCCAGAGCACCCGTAAGGAACGCGAGGCCGCCCAGGCCTTCGATCGTCATGCCGAAGTCCTTGGCATGCGGCGTCACGGCCTCGTTGAAGGCCAGCGTTGCAGCGTCGCCGGAGCCGGACAGAACGCCCAGGATCCACGGACCGAGGGAGCCGCCCCAGCGGGCGAATTCATTGGATTCCTTCAGTGCGGCGATACCGACATCGATGAGGCCGGAAGCGCGCAGACCGGCGGCGAACACGCCGGCGGCGATGATGATGCCGAGCACGTCAGCGTAGCCCTTGCCCATGCCGCGGAAGAACTCCTTGGAGAAGGTCTGCGGATCGGTGGTCTTGCGGGAGACGATCAGTCCGATGAAGAGCGCCGCGATGGCGCCGATCAGCATGGCCTGCGCCACGCCCATCTTGAGGGGCTTGTACCAGACGTTGCCGACGACGAGGATGGTGATCGGAATGATCATCACAATCGCCTTCAGGGGGTTCGGTGTGAAGTCGTCGTCCTTCAGGGTCTTGGAGGTGTCAACCTCAGCGTTCTTGTCGCCCTTGCCGTCGCCCATGACGATGCAGCAGACCGTCACGCCGATCATGAGGATCACGCCGCACATGATCGAGTAGTTCATGTGCGTACCAATGAAGTCCATGACATCCATGCCCGCCATCTTGGCGACGAACGGGTTGTGGGAGGTTGCGGGCGACAGATAGGAGCCGATCGTTCCGGCAAGCACTGCAGCGGCAGCGCCTGCGGGCTTGATGCCGGCGCGCAGCATCACGGGGATCAGGGTCGAGCCGACGGCAGCGGCGCAGCCGGCTGCGGACGGAATGGCGATGTTCACAAGGAACGTGATGAACACGCACAGCGGAATGAGGAAGATTCCGAGGCCCTTGATCGGAGCCGCGAGATAGTGCACGAGAGAGCGGTCGCACTGCGTGTAGGTTGCAGCAAACGCAAAGCCCATCGAGCCGCAGATTGCCATCGTCAGAGCCTTATTGGTCATCGAGGTGGCAAACTGATTGAGACCCATCATCGGGTTCAGGCTGACGCAGCACAGGAACAGGCCGGCAGCCAGCATCACCAGGCGAGTCTCCCAGCGCTTGACCAGAGCAAAGATCGTGAGGAAGATCACTGCTACTGCAAGCCAGCATAGCAAAGTCATATAACCTCCTTAAGGTTTCTTTTTTCTAAGAGTCGCTCCTGCAGTCTTATGGTCTGCGGGAGCGCTCCCGTTGTTTATTGCATAAGGAAAACGCCCTAGGGGTCTGCCATAGGGCATGAGGCATTCCTCATGCTTTTCAGAGTTGTCGTTATAACTGAAAAAACCGCCTGCTTCAAGTCGAAACAGACGGTTCTTCGCTGCAATTGCTGAATTTTCTGCCGATCTAGACCGAAAAAGATGAACCGCAGGAGCAGCTGGTCACGGCATTGGGATTGCGGATGACGAACTGAGAGCCCTCAAGGTCTTCCTTGTAGTCGATTTCAGCGCCGACGAGGTACTGCAGCGAAAGAGAATCCACGAGGAACTCCACGCCGTCCTTTTCGATCGTCATGTCATCCTCTTCGGGCTTCTCCTCGAACTGGAAGCCGTACTGAAAGCCCTGGCAGCCGCCGCCCTGCACGAACACGCGCAGCTGCATGCCCTTGTTCTCCTCATCGGAGAGCAGCTCCTTGACTTTGGCCACGCAGGCGTCGGTAAAGATGATCGGTGCGGGAGCCTGTTCCGGGCTCGCGTTTTCAACCTTGTTTTCTTCCATGATCAATTTCTCCAAAACGCTCGTCTCAGTATCTTTCTAAAGCGCCTTTTTATCGGGTCTGCGGATTATAAGGGAGAAATTCCTGCACTTTCCTTACGGGTATTGGCCTGATTCTCCTTGTTTTCTGCCGATCTCTATTTGAGCAGGACAAAGCTCTCGGGGCTGGCGCCTGAGGGCACAAGCACCCAGCTCGCAACCTCGCTCTTTTGAACGCCCGCGCGCTCTCCTGCCTCGTCGCCAAAGCCCCAGAAGTAGTCAAAGCGGATCACGCCCCGGATCGCCCCGCCCGTATCCTGGGCGATGACCGGCCGCACGAAGTGCACATCCGGGTTCTGCTGGCGCACATCGACGACAAAAGGCAGTCCCATGTTCCAGACCGTCCGGTCGACGGCCACTGACGCCTCGGCCGTGAGCGGCACGCCCTGCGCGCCAATCGGCCCCTCGGCATCGCTAAAGCCCACTCGACGCTCGAAAAAGACATAGTTCGGGTTGTAGCTGATGAGCTCCGGGACGCGGTCGGGATGCTCGAGAGCCCACTGCCGGATCCGCTGCATGCTCATTTCGCTTTTGGGCACGCCCTCGCTCTGGATGAGCCAGACGCCGAGCGCCTTGTATGGGTGTCCGTTCTGGTTGGCGTAGCCAAGGCGCATGTACGTGCCGTCGGTAAGCTGCACGCGCCCTGAGCCCTGGATCTGCAGAAAGACGGCATCCAGGGGATCGTCCACCCAGCACAGGATGTTCTTGTCAAGGTCGCGCCTGCCCTCCAGGTTCCCGCGGTCATCGTAGGGCACAAGCGTTCTGCCGATCACCTTGCCGCGCAGGCGCATGTTCTTCAAGTTCGGGTAAAGGCCGCCCAACTCCACGTCGATGAGATCATCGGGAACGCTGTAGAGCGGATAGCGGTAGACGTCGGTCTTCACAAGACTGCCGTTCAGAAGCGGCTCGTAGTATCCGGTCATGAGTCCGGTGCGGGTGCGTCTGCCGCCCCAGCTGCCGCCGGAAACCTTTTCCGTGACGCGCCATGGCCTGAAGCCGTTTTCAAAGAACTGCCGCGCCGCTTCGTCCTTGACGAGGTTCGCCTGCGTGCAAAGAGCCGTCCAGCGCTGGTCGGCGATCATCTTCTTGCAGGAAATCCGAAAAGCCTCGAGCGCACGCTCCCAGTCCGCCTCCAGCGTCTGCGGCAGATCGGCAAAGTGCACGGGCTCAAGGCGCATCGCCCCGCGCTCGAACGGTTCGGGCTCTCCCGGCCCTGTCGTCGGGGAGATCCCAGTGCAGGAGCAGAGAATCCCAGTGAGGGTGATCGCCAGGAGCTTGAAAGGGAACTTCATGAAGAAAAACGAAAAAAGGGCGTGAACACAAGAAAGGCCTAAGTCTACCCAAGTCCGGGCTCGGGGTTTGCCCCGATCCGATCACTCCCGGACGACGAGAAACCGCTCCTGCACATCCGAGAGAAACCTGCGGCCGAGTTCGGTCACGGCAAGCCTTTCCCTATCCCCCACCATCAGCCCTTCTTCCCGAAGCTCGGTTAGGAGCGGCTCGAGACTCTCGACGGCAAGGCCCGTCGTCTCGGAAAATCTCCTCGCGGGCACTCCCCCAAGCAGCCTCAGCGCATTCAGCATGAATTCAAAGGGCAGGTCTGCCTCGG
>DNLN01000099.1 GCA_003488465.1 Sutterella sp.
CATCGCCGCCTGCTTGCCCAAAAACTTGGCGATCTTCGCTTCAAATTCAAGATGGAGTTTGAGCGTGCCGTTCAGAAAGCGCGAGCCGGAACAGCCTGAACCGTAGTCCCTGTAGGCCTTGATGCCGGCCTCAATCACCTCTTCGTTGATCGTGAGGCCAAGATAATTGTTGGAGCCAAGCATGATCCTGCGCTTGCCTTCCATCATGACGACCGTATCCTGCCTCGACTCCAGTGCATGGAAATAAGGATAGATGTTCATCGCCCTGGCCTGATCGGCCCGGGATTCCTTATAGCACTTTGCAAAGATATCCATTATTATCCGTTTCAAAAAAAAACAGTGAGAAATCAAAATCTCTCTGACATTGGTAGCAGAATTCTGCCGAATAGAGAGACGACTGCCGCAAGTATAAGGGAAAACCCTGATGTGTGATAATGACTGAGCGCCCGACTCTCGGGAAACGTGTCCCGCCCCGGCCCACGGGGCTTTATCGGACGCTCCGCCCTCGGGAAATTCGTGGGCTAGCGCCCTTGCCTTTTCTCCTTTCGCCAGTCCCAGGGCGCCTGCGGCCGGGAATCGGACCAGAGTCCGCGGCGCGCGGCACGCGCCTCGCGCTCGGCCTGCAGATACAGGTGCTGTTCGCGATACGGCAGTTCATGGAGGTAGCGCACATAGGCCCAGGCAAGCCCGCGGCGAAGCTGCTCAAGCCCCGCGTCCGTCCCGTCAACGATGACTGTTGCAACGCCTCTGCCGTACCGATCGCGCTTGCCGACATAGGCCCGGACGATTTTACCCGCGACAAGGCTGCTCATCGACTGCCGGGAGCGCTGCCCCCATGCCTGCCCCTTCTCGGGAGCGTCAATGCCAGAAAAGCGGATCTTCACCTGGGTGCGGTCCTCGAGCAGCATCGTGATCGTGTCGCCGTCCGCCACGCCGATGACTCTGCCCTCGATCGCGCAGGGAGTACGCAAGCCGGGAGCCGCAGCAGCCGGCGCGCAGAGCGCGACTGAAGCCGCACAGGCGAGCGCGAGAAAAACTTGTCGCAACATGAGAATTCAAAGCAGAAAAAAATGATCCGTCAGCGCGGCAAATCCTAGCACTGATAGCCGCCCGGTAATGCTTGTGAACGCCTGGATTTTCGTGGGCTTGCGGCAAAGTCCCGCTCAAGACGCTCTGGCGGCCCTCCGATTTTTGACAGAGCAGGCGAACGTGCCCAAAATAGCGCACACCCAACCACCCGCCCGCTCCTTTGCTCCTATGACGTTCATCCGTCTTTTACTGGCCGCCGCCCTGTGCACCGCTTTTTCAGCGGGCGCAGCGCCGCTTTCAAGCTCCTCGGATTCGACCGGCATGGAGCAGCGCGCGCTTGATCTGCTCGAAGCGGGCGGCTCGGAACTGCTCGGGAGCATTCAGGCCGACGGCCTGTGGGAGAACACCTCGGAAATCGAAAGCCGCAGCCGTGCGCTTGTCTCGAACGCTCTTGAGATTCCCGCGGCGCCCCGCGTCTCCTCGGTGAGCGATGCCCACTACAGCCGGGCGCTTGCCCTGGAGGCCGCCGGCGACCTTTCGGGGGCCGTGAGGGAGCTTCGCTCTGCTGCCACGGGGGGCAGCGCCTACGCGCAGGCCCGCCTGGCCGACTACTATCACTACGGCCGCGCCGTGAAGCGCGACCGCACCAAAGCGATGTGGTGGCTGCAGCGCAGCGCCGCCGCGGGCAACTCGCTTGCGGCGCGTCGCATTGCCGAGATGCTGCTCCGCACGAGCGAAGGCTCCGTAAGTCCCAGCTATCGAACCGCACTGCACTGGTACGCCCGGGCCGCGGAAATGGGCGACGTCAACTCCATGCTGGAGCTTGCCGCCTACAGTCTCAATCCGCTCACGGAACGCGAAAAGCCCAATGCCGTGGCTGCCGCCGAGTGGTACACGAAGGCAGCGAGTCTGGGCAGTCAAAAGGCACAGCTCGCCCTTGCCGAGATCTTTTCAAGCGGCATTCTCGGCGAGCCCGACTACCGCTCCGCCCGACATGAACTCGTGCGTGCGGCAGGAAACGGCTCAAGCCTTGCGCGGGTTAGGCTGAGCAACATCTATGAAAAGGGGCTGGGCGTTTCGGCAGACCCGGTGAAGGCCTACGCCCTGCTCGAGTCGATTCCGGAAAAGGCACGCACTGAAGCGGTCCGCGTGCGGGCGGCAAGAATTGAACGCAAGCTGCTCGCCCATGAACTCACCCAGGCGCAGATGCTCTCGCGCATCCTCGCCGGGCCCTTTGCCTCAGAAGCGCTCGAGCGCGAGATCTCGCACGACTAAAAGCCGCGCCTTTTCAGCCAGGCGTCAAGTTCGGCAAGCGAATCGGCGGCCCGCGAGCCGGGCACCCAGAATTCCTCCCTCACCGTGCACCGGGGGGCAAGACGCCTGACGTCGCGCACCACGCCCTCGGGCGAGCTGCTTCCGGAGGTCGTCACGGGAAGGAGCTCCTTGCCGGAGAGTTTGGCCTGTGCAAGGAACGAGCGCATCGGCACATTCAGACCACCCCACCAGAGCGGTCCGCAGACAAAGATTCGGGAATAGCCCGAGAGGTCCGGAAGAGGCGTCTTCAGCGGCCGCCTCGCATCCGTAAGGATCTCATCGCGGGCGATGTAGGTCATGTCAGAATAATTCGGCGCATAGGGCACGGCGGGCTCGATCTCGAAAATGGGAGCCCCGGTGCGGCTGGCGATGTGCTCAGCAAGGAGCCTTGTGTTGCCTGTCCGGGAAAAAAGCACGATGGCCGTTTTGCCGGCCGATGTATGAGCCAGCACGGGTTCAGCACAGGCGGCAGCCGCTGCCACTAGGAACAATCTTCTGCTCAAAAGCAAAGGCATGACTCGTTCTCCAAAACAATCCGGCTTGTCGGTAGAGGCTTCGCCGCCAGCGTCCTCCTTCGTGGCGCCCGCCTGAGCCCCTGGCGGAATTCTAGTTTCATGGAGTCCGCAAAGCCCAGCACGAGGAAATGGCGCTAACCACAAGAAGCCTCGCACAAAATGCAAAGCCCGGTGTTGCCTCATCGGGCTTTGTCGTTTTACACCCTCGGATTTCTCCTGCGGATGCCAGGCAGAGAAATTCTGCCGCCTCATGCCGAAAGCATTTGGCAAGGCCGCTAGAATCCTGCAGCAAACATAACCGGACCACGCATCATGCAGACTTCAGATGAGCGGCTGCTCGCCAGATTCCTTCGCTACGTTGCGATCGACACGAAGGGCGATCCGAAAGCCGAGGCAATCCCCACGACAAAGGGCCAGGTCACGCTCGCGCACATGCTCGCCCGAGAACTCCGGCAGATGGGGGCCGAGAGCGTCCGCCTAACCGACACCGGTACGCTCTATGCACGGATTCCGGCCGCGGCAGGAAGCGAGAAGCAGCCCGCGATCGGCTTCATTGCGCACATGGACACCTCGTACGAAGCGCCCGGCGCCAACATCCGTCCGCAGATCATTCGCTACGAGGGCGGCAATGTCGTTCTGAATGCCGGGAAAAACATCGTTATGACGCCGGAGAAGTTTCCGGAGCTTTCCGCCCACAAGGGCGAAGAGATCATCTTCACGGACGGCACGACCCTGCTCGGAGCCGATGACAAATCGGGCGTTGCCGCCATCATGGAAATGGCCGAAGTCGTTCTATCCGATCCGGCTTTTGCGCACGGGCCGCTCTGCCTTGCCTTCACGCCCGACGAGGAGAT
>DNLN01000030.1:0-2557 GCA_003488465.1 Sutterella sp.
GGTTCACCTTGGCCCGCAGATACGTGCGGTACCGCTCGCGGGCGGGCACCACGTCGCTTTGGCTGACCGAAACGATGTCGACCGCACGGCCGAAGGGTTCGAGCGCCTTCTCCCAGTCCTGCGGCACGTTGTCGTCAAGGAGCACGATGACATCGCTCTTCGGCAGCTGCTGCAGGGAATCGGAAAAGATGACGCGGCAATCGGCCGCATGCTCGGACCCCGCCCAGGCATGCGCGATGAACGTCAGATCCTCAAACCGATACAGATCATCGTAGACCCGGCGCAGAAAGAACCGGTTCGTGCTCCAGACCGCAACAGAAAGCCCCATGCCCGTCACCTTTTTGATGAGGCGGCAGGCGTACAGGGCGCGGTTCGGAACGCCAAAATGAAAGTCCATTTGATCCATGGGCGCTATCTTAACCTCTTTGCCCCGCCTGCGAGGCCCCGAAAACGCCCGCCGAATTTCCCAAAAGCGGTGCTTTCGGCGGTATATTGGCTGCATTATCCTGATTCGAGAGGTTCACCCATGGAAAACACCCCCAAGGTTCGGCTGTCCCGTCCCACCAACAATCTTGAGCGCGACATTCATTTTTATCGCGACGGCCTCGGCTTTGACATTCTCGACCGGTTCGTCGAACAGCATGGGCTGGACGGCGTGATCTTCGGTCATCGCGGCTGGCCCTATCAGATCGAGGTCGTGAGCCGCCGGGACGAGACCGAGGTGCCGCGCGCCCCTTCGGCCGACATGGCCATGATCTTCTCCATTCCCGAAGCCGAAAACTGGGAGGCCCGCCTGAAGGCGCTTTTTGACGCAGGCTTCTCTCCGGTGCCGCTGCCCAGCCTGTACGACGACGGCGCAAGCGTATGCTACGAGGATCCGGACGGCTACCGGGTGATCCTGCGCCGGGGCAAGTGGAAGAAATAGCTGATTGATCCGGCAAAGTTCGCAACCCGAAGTGGAGACCCACCGCTTCGGGTTGATTTTTATGGCTTTTTTCATTCCAGAAATATTCCGTTACGTATTGTTAATCTTTCTCGACAATGCTTAGCGGCCGATACACAGTTGAGAAACATTTTCCTGTTAGATTGCGGGCATCGAAAAACGACTTCAATGATTGGAACCTTATGCCTCAGATTCTTTTTGTTCAGTCCACTCCGCCGACAACCAACACGCGTGACGAGCATGGAACCATCGCAAGGAAAATGGCCCGAAAACTCAAGGAGGCAGTGCGCGGCCGCGGCGCTCATGTCGTTGACAGGGATATCGCCACCAGGCCGCCGTGCCTTGTGGACGCATACTGGAAGGATGCCGCTCGGCGCCACGCTGCCGAGCGCACCGCCGCTCAGAAGTCCCGGCTTCGCGAAAGCGACGAACTCGTCGATGAAGTGCTGCTTTCTGACGTCATCGTCGTCACCTGCCCCGAATACGGCTACGGCACTCCGGCGCCACTGAATGCCTGGCTCGACAACCTTGTGCGTCCGGGCTGCACCTACACGGTGAACGAGCGCAACCCGGACGTGGTGTACGGCCTGCTGCACAACAAGAAGGTGGTCGTTCTGATGAGCGGCGAGGATGAAAAGCAGGACAAGGCGGGCGAAGCGATCCGCAAGCGCTTTTCCGATCTTGGCGTGCGAAACTTCGAGCTGGTGAAGATGAAGCTCGCCCCGCAGGACGATCCCGACATCCGCCAGCAGAAGTGGGATCAGACGCAGAACCGCATTCTCACGGTGGCAAAGGGCATCCAGTCCCGCTGGGGCCGGGCCGCATAAGGCGCCAGGCCACAAGTTTTCGGGGCGAACCGATCCATCCCGGTCCGCCCCGAATTTGTTTTCAGATCAGCAGCGCATCCCTACTCGGCCTCGGGCTTTAGAGCCGAGGAGCGGGCCCTTGCCTGCTCGAGCTCGCAGAGGTATTGCTCGGTGATGTCGCCCGTCACGTACTTGCCGTCAAAGCACGAGCAGTCAAACGCTCCGATCGCGGGATTCATCTCCCGGAGCGCGCCCACAAGCCCCCGCACCGTCTGGAACACCACCGCATCGGCGCCGATCTGTTCGGCAACGTACTCGGCCGACTGTCCCTGCCCGCAGATGAGTTCGCTGCGCGTTGGCATGTCGATGCCGTAGACGTTCGGATACATGACCCGGGGTGCCGAAGAGGCGACAAAGACCTTCCTTGCACCGGACTCGCGGGCCATCCTCACGATCTGCCGCATCGTCGTGCCGCGCACGATCGAGTCGTCGAGCACGACCAGCGTGTCCACGCCGGGGCGCACGAGGCCGTAGGTGACGTCGTAGACGTGCTNNTCGTGCCGCGCACGATCGAGTCGTCAACGAGCAGAACGTTCTTGCCCTCGAACTCAACCGGCATGGCGTTCAGCTTCTGCCGCACGCTCTTCTTGCGGGTCGCCTGGCCGGGCATGATGAAGGTGCGGCCGACATACCGGTTCTTGATGAGGCCTTCGCGGTACGGGATTCCGAGCACCGCGGCAAGCTGCTGCGCAGCCGGTCTGCTCGAGTCAGGAACGGGCATCACAACGTCGATGGGCTCGCTTGCGAG
>DNLN01000030.1:2612-3057 GCA_003488465.1 Sutterella sp.
TTCGCGGCAACCTCGCGCGCAAGGTATTCTCCGAGCTTGAGCCGTGCGCCGTACACGCTGATGCCGTCAATCAGGCTGTCCGGGCGCGCAAAGTACACGTATTCGAAGGCGCAGGGCGAGCGAAGCGGATGCTCGGCGCACTGTGCGCTCGAAAAGTTGCGCTCGGTGTCGATGAAGATCGCCTCGCCCGGCTCAAGATCGCGCTCGAACTCAAACTCAAGCCCGGCCATCGTGACCGATTCGCTCGAAATGAGATAGTCCCGGGAGCCGTCTTCATTGCGTCTGGTTCCGTAGCAGATTGGGCGAATGGCATACGGATCGCGGAACGCGAGCACGCCCTTGCCGGCGATGACGGCCACTGCGGCGTAGGAACCCTTCACGCGCCTGTGCAGGCCCCTGACGGCCTCGAAGGCGACCTCGGCGGTGAACCGGCGTCCGTCCGCGG
>DNLN01000030.1:3125-3308 GCA_003488465.1 Sutterella sp.
GATGCGGCTCAGCTCGTCGGCAAGCACGTTGAGGAGCACCTCCGAATCGCTCGTCGTGTTCAGATGCCGGCGATCCTTTTCATAGAGTTCGCGGTGCACGTCGTCGGCATTCGTGAGATTGCCGTTGTGGGCGAAGAGTATCCCGTAGGGCGCGTTCACGTAGAAAGGCTGGCTCTCCTCGTT
>DNLN01000080.1:0-1128 GCA_003488465.1 Sutterella sp.
GGCCGCGGGCTCCGAGCAGTCGATCCGCTCGGTGATCAGCAGCGGCGACGTGAAGACCGGCATCGGCTCGCCCCTGATCCGCCCGCGTCTAGCCATCATCAACCCCGAGCGGTTCTTCACGATTCCTCCCAAATTCGCCGCAGCCGGGCTCTTTGACATGATGAGCCACATCCTCGAGCGCTACTTCACAAACACCGAGAACGTCGAGTACACGTCCGGCCAGGCCGAGGCCGCTCTGAGGAGCATCATGCAGGCCGCCCGAGCGATCGTGCGCAACCCGGACGATTACGACGCCTGGAGTGTCGCGGGCCTTGCGGGCAGCTTCGCCCACAACGGCTATTTCGGCCTCGGGCATGTCGAGGACTGGGCCTGCCACGGCATCGAGCATGCGCTCTCGGGCTGGCGCAGCGAAATCATTCACGGAGCGGGGCTGGCGGTCGTGACGCCCGCCTGGATGCGCTATGTCTGGAAGGAAAATCCCGAGCGGTTCCTGCGGTTCGGCAGGGAGGTGTTCGGGGTCGAGGCTGTGGCTTCAACAGCGGCTCTTGAGCAAACCGTGCGGCGGCTCGTTGCATTTCTCAAGGACATCGGTCTGCCGACAACGCTCGCTGAGCTCATCGACGAGCCGGTTCCGATTGAGGAGATCGCGCGGCTTGCCACCCGTGCGCCGCTTGGCAACTTCAAGCGACTTTCGGCCGAAGATGTTGTCGCGATCCTGAATCTGGCCCGGGGCGCGTGACCGTGAGCGGCTTGACGAGGGAAGAGGCCCGAATGCTCGAGCGCGCAGCCCGCATGCAGGGACTGCCCCTTGCCTCGCTTCTGAAAAACGAGGAGCTGCTCGCAGTCTTTTGCCGGGCCGCCCGCCTTGTGCTTGAAAAGGACGTGCAGGGGGTGGGAAAGGCCGGTGCCCTTGCTGCCGCGGCAAAGTTCCTTCAAGGGTACTGTCCCTGGCTCAAGATGGACGCCGAAGAGGCGCTTTCGCTTCTTGCCGGGAAGGGAGTTCTCAGCGAGCATGACGGGCTCTTTGGCGTCATGGGCGATGCCGAGCCGGCCGAGTTCACCGCCGAAACGCTTCTTGAGTTTCTCAAGGAGGCCGAGCGCGAGCGGATTCTCCAGCGTGAGCGGCGG
>DNLN01000080.1:1193-5128 GCA_003488465.1 Sutterella sp.
CAGAGCTTCAACGCAAAAACGAAACGGTCAACGCAAGACCCGCTCCGGCGATCGATCCCGAATTCGACCGGAGCATGATGGCGCTTGCAATGGAGCAGGCCGCTTGCGCCCGGCAGGCCGGTGAAGTGCCGGTCGGCGCGGTGCTGGTTCTTGATGGAAAGATCCTTGCAGCCGCGGGCAACCGCGTGGTTGCCGATCACGATCCCACGGCTCACGCCGAGATGCTCGTCATCCGCAAGGCGTGCAGCCTCATCCGGAGCGAGCGGCTGCCCGGGGCCACGCTCTACGTTACCCTCGAGCCCTGCGGCATGTGTGCCGCGGCCGTTTCCGCCGCCCGCGTGCGGCGCGTCGTCTGGGCCGCAGACGACCCCCAGCGCGGCGCCTTTGGCGGCAGGGCGAGCATCTGCGATGTCCTCGGGCTCAACCATCGGGCAAGCGGCAGCGGCGGACTGATGGCCGACGAGTCAGGTCGGCTTCTTGATGAATTCTTCAGAGAGCGCCGCAGGGCGCAGGAGGCAGTCGATGACCTCGCATGAGTCGTGCGGCATGCGCACGCCGGTGCTTACCGTGACCGCTCCGAGCCGCGCACTCGTGTGCGGCGAGGGTTGGGACGCGTTTGATGCGGCCCGCTTCGAGCGCATCTCGTCAAGAGTCTCCGCGCTCGGCTGGCAGCTGCGGTTTACGGACAACGTGCGCCTGGTGCGGCAGCGTTTTGCCGGGGACGAAGCTACGCGGGCCAGATGCCTCACCGAAGCGCTCCGGGATCCGGACACGGATCTCGTGATGGCGCTTCGAGGCGGCTACGGGGCCACGAGGCTCCTGTCGCTGCTCGACTGGAAGAGCCTTGCCGAGTACAGCGCGCCCCTCATCGGCCTTTCAGATGTGACCGCGCTCACGATGGCTCTGCTCGCGAAGGCGGGCAAACCCGGCTGGCAGGGTCCGACCCTGAGTTGGTTCGACCACAACAATGACGCATGCGACGCGGCCTTCATGAAGGCGATGCGGGAGCCCCGGTTCCTCATCGAGACGCCTGCGGCGGGCGACGAGTTCTCCGCCGAAGGCATCCTCTGGGGCGGAAACCTCACTCTGATTGAAAGCCTCATCGGCACCGAGTACCTGCCCCGGATTTCCGGGGGCATTTTCGTGTTCGAGGATGTCGCCGAGCCCGCCTGGCGCGTCGACCGAATGCTCAATCACCTTGCTGACGCCGGCATCCTCGGCAGCCAGAAGGCCATCCTCGTCGGGAGCCTGCGGGGCGCCGACGACCACGCCGGGGCGGGGCAGGGCCGGTTCGATCTCGGCCACTGCCTGGAATTCATCAGGCAAAAGTGCGGTTTGCCGATCGCGACGGGACTGCCCTTTGGACACATTCCCGAGACGGTGACGCTGCCGATCGGCTGCAGCGCCCGCGTGTCGCTGCGTCATGGCAAACTGACGATTGCCGTGGATGAGCCGCCGGTGCCCGCCAATGCGCCGGGCGTGGATGCGGTGCGCTCGCCCCAGTGGTGGTTCTGAGAATTTTTTTTGGAATAGTCCATGAGAAAGCTCTGGAAAACAGTCAAGGAGTACTTCGGCTTTCATCCGGTCAAGCTCTCCGGGCCGGTCCTCGCAGAGCAGTTCGCACTGTCGCTGCGGCTGCAGCCGACGTCGGCGGCCTCGCAGCTGATCGGCGCGGCGGCGATCGCGATCTATTTCTGGCATGGCCTGTCGCAGGAGCTCCTCGTCGGCTGGGTGATCTCCGTCGCCGTCACGATCTATCTGTGGATCTCCTTCGGCCGACGCTTTCGCGCCGATCAGTCCCGGGCTTCGCACATGCGGGACTGGATTCGCAGATGGATGTTCAACACGAGCCTTACGGGAATCGTCTGGGGATTTGCCGGCAGCGCCCTCATGGTGACCGCCCACCCGGTCGACCAGGTGGTGCTGATCTCCGTGATCGTGGCGATCGTGTTCGCCTCCTGGCCCTCGTTCTCCTGCTGGCTGCCCGGGCTCACCGTCCTCACGCTGCTTGCGCTCACGCCCATGCTGGTTGCGATTTCCATCGCCTACAAGTTGAGCAGCATCCTGATCGCCGTCATCCTCATCGTGATCACGTGCTTTGTCCTGTATTCGGGCCGCAGGCTGAACGAACTCGTGATTCTTGCCGTCACGCAGCAGGTGCGCAACGAGCAGCTTGTCACGAAGCTGAAGGCCGAAAGGGATGCGGCCGAGCGCGAGCGCCGCATCATGGAGCGCGACAGCGCCCGCAGAAGCCGGTTTTTCGCCGGCGCCAACCATGACCTTCGCCAGCCGCTGCAGGCGATGGGCATCTACCTGCAGATTCTCAAATCCCAGCAGACGGGGCAGAACAAGGAAGTGATCGGGCAGTTGGAGAGCGCTTCCCGGAGCATTTCCGATCTTGTCGAGCAGATCCTCGAAGTGAGCCGGATCGAGACCGGCAACATCGAGACCAAAATCGAGCGGCTGCGCGTGAGCGAACTCTTTGAACAGCTCTCGGCCGAATTCGTGCCGGTTGCCGCTGAAAAGCGCCTCATCTTCAGCACGCACCCCGTGAATGCTTCCATGGAAACCGATCCGCAGCTCGTGGCTCGGATTCTGAGAAACCTCATCACCAACGCCATCCGCTACACCACGCGCCAGGGCGGCCGGATCATGCTCGGCGCAAGGCTTGTCGGCGGCAATCTCATCATCGGGGTCTATGACGAGGGTCCGGGCATTCCGAGCGATGAGCTCGAGAGCATTTTCGAGCCCTTCTACCGGGGCAGCACCAGCAAGGGCGGCGCCAAGGGATACGGCCTCGGGCTGTCGATCGTCTGGGTGCTTGCCAAGAAGCTCGGCATCGAGCTCAGCGTGAGCAGCCGGCTGGGCCGCGGCTCGGTATTCCGCCTGAAGCTGCCGGCGCTGCCCGACAGCCAGGCCCGCGCCGTCCCGGCAAAGGGCAGTGCGCCGACCGGACTGGACCTGCGCGGAGTCGTCGGTCTGCTTGAAGACTCGGACATCGTGCGCGAGGCCGTGGCCGCAATCCTGCGCGGCTGGGGCGCCACGGTGATTGAAAGCGCAGAGCCGAACGAAGCGTTCATCCGCGAAATGGCAAGCGCCAACAGCAAGGGGCGGCTCACGACCTTCATCTCCGACTTCAACCTGGGCCCGGGGAAGATGAACGGACTTGAGGCGATCTTCCGCGTGCGCGAGATCAGCGAAAAGAAGGTGCCGAGCGTGCTGCTCACGGCCATCCGGCGCGAGGTGATTCTCAACGCCTACCGCAACCTTGTCATCGCTTCGAGCGTTACCGGGCAGCCGATGCCCGTGATCCTTCAAAAGCCGGCCTCGGCTGAGACCCTGGCGACGGCGCTCAGAAAGGCGATCGCCGAAGGCTAGCCATGTCAGACCTCAAAACACGCGCTCGCTCGCTTTTGAAGGAAATCGTCGCAGGCGCAAGCCGGCCCGAGCCCGCCAATTCCCTTGAACTCTTCATCAACGGGCACGCTTGCGGACGGGTGCTCGCCGCCCGCATGCCTTTTCTGCGCGCGCTGCCCGAGCCCTTTTCCTCTCGGTTTGCGTTTGAGCAGGGCAAAGTGCGGCTTGGGCTCCCGCAGGACCAGACCGAGGCCAACCGGTTTCTTGCCATGCTCGCGCATCATGCGTACGAGGCAGGCGAGCTCAAGCACTGGCGGGGCGAGCTCCTCGATGTCCGGGATCTGGCCGAGACGGTTGTTCTCGGTCAGGCCGAGCGGACCTTCTTTCGCTTCATGGGGCTCACGACATACTGCGTGCATGCGGCGGCCGTAAGTGCCGACGGACGGATTCATCTTGCGCGGCGCAGCCTGCGAAAACGCGTGTGCCCCGGGCTTTGGGATTCGCTTGCGGGCGGCATGGTGGCCGCAGGCGAAAGCTGGCTTGAGTCCCTGCGGCGCGAGACGATGGAAGAGGCGGGG
>DNLN01000080.1:5197-7682 GCA_003488465.1 Sutterella sp.
CGTTCACGCCGATCGGCGAGCCCTCGCGGCTTACCGTGCTGCGGCCCGTTCCCGAGGGCTGGATGCGCGAGGTGTCCGTGACATACCCGGTTCAGGTTGCCCGGGACGCCCGCCCCGTCAATCGGGACGGAGAGGTGGAGTGCTTTGAACTCGTGACGCCCGAGGAGCTTCTTGCCCGGATCGAGCGGGGCGAGGTGACGGTGGAGGCGAGCATTGCGCTACTTGCGCTGCCTTGTTTTGCCTGAGGCGCACCCCCTTAGGAGCGCGGAGAACTTTTGGAGATGGTGATGAGAATTGCGACTTGGAACGTAAACAGTCTCAAGGTGCGCCTTGAGCATGTGATCGAGTGGAGCCGTCAGGCCGGAATCGACGCCCTGGCGCTGCAGGAGACGAAGCTTTCCGACGATCAGTTCCCCGAGCGCGAGCTGGCTCAAGCCGGGTTCGAGTGCCTCCATCTTGGACAGAAGACCTACAACGGCGTTGCGCTTGTTGTGCGAAAGGGATCCTGCAGCCTTGAGGGCGAGGCGGTTTTCAACATACCCGGCTATGAGGACGAGCAAAAGCGTCTCATCGGCTCGAGGGTGCGCGGCAAGGACGGTGAGGCCTTCACGTTCGTCGGCGCCTATTTCCCCAACGGGCAGAGCGTGGGCAGCGACAAGTACCTCTACAAGCTCGACTGGGTGAGCGCATTGACGCTGTGGCTGCGCGAGCGGATCGCCTCGGGCGAGGAACTCGTGCTTGCCGGAGACTTCAACATCGCTCCGCGGGATGAGGACGTGTGGGACGCGAGCGCCCTTGAGAGCGGAATCCTCATCTCCGAACCGGAGCGGGCGGCCTACCGTTCACTCATTGCCGCCGGGCTCGTCGACACCTGGGAGCTCGGGCTTCATGCGCCGGGAACCTATTCGTGGTGGGACTACCGGGGTGCGGGCTACCAGAAGAACCAGGGGCTTCGCATCGACCACATGCTCGCCACTCCCGGGATCGTGCGCTCGATCCGGGACGTGTTCATTGACGAGAGGCCCAGGGGCTGGGACAAGCCGTCTGATCACGCGCCGGTCGTAGCGGTGATCGGCTAGCGGCTAGTAGAGCGTGATGTCGAATCCCGCGCGGCGCGCGGCGATGAGCGCCTCTGTGCGGTTTCTTGCGCCAAAGGCGCGGTAGATAGCGGCCACATGCGTCTTCACGGTGCCTTCCGACAGATTGAACTCGCGGCAGATGCGCTTGATGGGATAGCCCTTCGCGAGCGTCATGAGCACCTGCTTCTGGCGCTCCGTGAGATGGATCTGGGAGGAGGGCTCGTCCGGGCGGCTCTCAGCCGAGCCTTCCTGGAAGATGCCGCTCTTTTGGCTTTCCGAAAGGAGCTTTGTCGGGATGAATACGCCGCCCTTCAGAACGAAATCGATCGCATTGGTGAGCATGTCGGTGTCTAGGCTCTTCGGGACAAAGCCCGCAGCCCCGAGCTGCAGCACGCGCATGATGTTGCGGGGATCGACAACGCCCGAGAGCACGAGGATCTTCATCGCCGGCCCCGACTGCACGAGCTCCTCGAGCAGGGCGGTCGTCTGGGTGACGCCGGGCATGTTCAGGTCAAGGATCATGAGATCGGCGTCCGAACCAAACTGCGTGACCAGGGCGCGCGCCTCGTCCGCCGAGGATCCGGTGTGCACGGTGCTGCCGGGGTACTTGGCCATGAGCAGGGCCGAGAGCGCCTGAACAATGAGTGCATGGTCGTCGACTAAAATGAACTGCATCGTCTGATTCCTGAGAGATCTCCCGTCGAATACGGGCAAGTGTATAGCCAAACACGGCCTAGCACCATAAGGAGCGGATCAGCTTTCAGAAAAACCCCGCCGGCGGCCCCGCGGACTCTTGTTCTGCAGGGTTTAGCGGCTACAATGACTCAGATTTTGTTTTACGAGAATTTTTATGAACTGGGTGACAAGCCATCTTCCCAAGTTTTCGCAGTCTGAAACCGAGGGACGAAGGAAGAGTCCGATACCGGCAGGCCTCTGGGCCAAGTGCCCGGCCTGCGATCAGGTCCTTTACAACGAGGAGCTGCAGGACTCGCTCAATGTCTGTCCCAAATGCGGGCACCACATGCGGCTGTCGGCGCGCGACCGGCTCGACTCCTTCCTTGACTGGAAGGGCGTGCACGAGGAGATCGGCGCCGAGGTCCGTCCCGTGGACAGCCTGGGCTTTGTGGACAGCAAGCCCTATCCGAAGCGCCTTGAGGAGTACGCCAAAAAGAGCGGCGAGACCGATGCGCTCGTCGTGATGGAGGGGACGCTGCGGCGCTCCCCGATCGTTGCCGCCGCGTTTGAGTTCGGCTTCATGGGCGGCTCCATGGGCAGCGTGGTGGGCGAGCGTTTCGTCCTAGGCGTCGAGCGGGCGCTTGCCAAGCACATCCCGTTCGTGACGTTTGCAAGCTCGGGCGGCGCAAGAATGCAGGAGGGACTGCTCTCGCTCATGCAGATGGCAAAGA
>DNLN01000063.1 GCA_003488465.1 Sutterella sp.
GATCTTCTACAGGATGCTCGAGAACATGGAGCGCCAGGCCAAGGCGGTCGCAGCCGGCTTCGGGGGCGAAGTTGAGTTCCAGAACGTCGACTACTGTCCGGCCCCCGAATACGACCGAGATCTGATGGCGCTCATCGATGAGGCCATCATCGAGACGGTCGGACGGGACCGGCTCTTTGGCTCCTGCGGCGGGGGCGGCGAGGACTTCCACTTCTACAAGGAGCGCAAGCCCGCGATCAAGTCCGCATACTTTGGCGTCGGCGTCGGGGCCGCGCCCGGCCTGCACCACAGGCAGATGCACTTTGACCCGAAGCATCTGCAGGACGGCGTTGCCGTCTGGGAGCGGGTGCTCGTGAAGCTTCTCGGCTGATCGGGCGGCCGTTTTTTCCGGCAGAAAGCCGCAGCTCACGCGGAGGCGAGTTTTTCCGCGCACTGCGGCTTTTCTTTGACCAATGCCGGGGAGCCTTTCCGGGGCTTTGTGCTAAAGTCTCAGCCTCAAACGAAATGCTAAGCATGGCTTTGCCCGAAAGGTTTACGAGAATGACGACTTTTTACTGGCACGATTACGAGACTTTTGGCCTGAATCAGCGCATTGACCGTCCCGCTCAGTTTGCCGGAATCCGCACAGACGAAGACTTGAACATCATCGGCGAGCCCGATATCTGGTACTGCCGGCCCGCGGAGGATTATCTGCCGCAGCCCGGCGCGTGCCTCGTGACGCGCATCACGCCGCAGTGCGCCCAGGAAAAGGGCGTGAGCGAGGATGAGTTCGCCGGTCACATCCACGAGCGCTTCAACGAGCCCGGAACGGTGTCTGTCGGCTACAACTCGCTCAAGTTCGACGACGAGATCTCGCGGTTTCTCTTCTGGCGCAATCTCTACGACACGTACGGGCGCGAGTGGAAGAACGAATGCTCGCGCTGGGATCTGTTCCCGCTCGTGCTTGCCGTCTGGGCGCTGCGCCCCGAGGGAATCAACTGGCCCGACTACGAAACCGACGACCCAACTAAGCAGGGCCGCAAGTCCTTCCGCCTGGAAAAGATCACCGCCGCCAACGGGCTCACGCACGAGCATGCGCATGATGCGGCAAGCGACGTGATGGCCACGATCGAGCTGGCGCGCCTGATCAAGCAGCATCAGCCCAGGCTCTGGAACTGGGCGCTGCACAACCGCTGCAAGAATGCCGTCGCGGCGGCTCTGGGTTCCGGCCGTCCCTGCGTGTGGATCGACATTTCCGCCGGTCAGCAGCGGGGCTTCATCCGCGTGGTGATGCCCGTGGCGGTGAACCCGGCGAACAAGAACGAGTTCATCGTGTGGGATCTCGCGCGCGACCCTCGGGAGCTGCTCGGCATGAACTCCGAGGACATCGCTAGGCGCGCCTTCGGCAGAACCCAGGATCTGCATGAGGGCGAGAAGCGTCTTGCCCTGCGTGCGCTCAAGATCAACACGTTCCCCTTTGTCTGCGACAACATCAAGGTGCTCAACCCGGATGTTTGCCGGCGCTTTGGCATCGATCTGTCGCGCATCATCGCCAACGGCGAGACCCTCACGCGCATCCAGCGCGAGATCCAGGGGCCGGTCATCGAGAGCCGCGCGTTCAAGGACGAACAGCGTGAGCACCAGGACTGCGACATCGCCCTTTATGAAGGATTCATTTCGCCCGAGGATCAGGGCATGATGGAAAAGCTCCACAAGGCCTCGGCCGAGGAGCTTGCCGATGAAGTTGAGCGCGGAGCGATCCACTTTGACGATCCGCGCCTTGAGGAGCTGTTCTTCCGCTTCCGTGCACGCAACTACCCGCAGACGCTCTCGGCCGCCGAGAAAGAGGAGTGGCGCGAGCACTGCCGCGAGCGGCTCATCCACGGCGACGGCCCGGGACTCACGCTCGAGCGCTACTTCGAGGAGATCGACTCGATCGCCGAGGCCGACGAACGGGCGCTTGCCGAGCAGAGAATGAGCGAAGCGGTCTTCGAGAAGCGCCAGGCGCTGCTCGATGCCCTCTACGACTGGGGCGACGCGATAGCGAACCGCGTCGAGTTCGACGAGCAGCAGGAACAGTGAGAAATGACGGGGCGGGCTTTTCCGCCCCATTTTGTCGGAGCAAGGCAAATGACTGCACGCAAGGTTGCATTTCTAGGCTTGGGCGTCATGGGATACCCCATGGCCGGACATCTTCAAAAGGCAGGGTTTGACGTGACGGTCTACAACCGGACGGCCGCAAAGGCCGAGAGGTGGGCTGCCGAGCACGGCGGCCGCGCGGCCGCAACGCCCGCCGAGGCGGCCGCGGGCGCGGACATCGTGTTTGCGTGCGTGGGCAACGACAATGACTTGAGAAGCGTCATCCTCGGTGAGCGCGGAGCCCTCGCGGGCATGAAGCCCGGCGCCTATTTCGTGGACAACACTACCGACTCGGCCGATGTCGCGCGGGAAATGCACGCCCTCATGAAGCAGAGCGGCCGCCACTTCATCGACGCTCCGGTCTCGGGCGGACAGTCCGGGGCCGAGCAGGGGACGCTCACCGTGATGTGCGGCGGGGACGAGGCGGACTTTGAGGCCGTGCGGGACGCCATTGCCGCCTACAGCTGCGCCGTCACCTACATGGGTCCCTCGGGCAGCGGCCAGCTCTGCAAGATGGTCAATCAGATCTGCATCGCGGGCCTCGTGCAGGGGCTGTCCGAAGCGCTTGCCTTCGGGATGAATGCGGGCCTGGACATGGACCGCGTGCTCTCGGTGATCGGCAAGGGTGCCGCAGGCTCCTGGCAGATGAACGCCCGGGGCGGCACCATGGTGCGCGATCAGTTCAATTTCGGCTTTGCCGTGGACTGGATGCGAAAGGATCTCGGAATTGCCCTCGATGAGGCGCGCCGCAACGGCTCGAGTCTGCCGATGACCGCGATTGTCGATTCCTTCTATAGCGACGTGCAGCGGATGGGGGGAGGCCGCTGGGACACTTCGTCCCTCATCGCGCGGCTTCCAAGAAAGCAGCACTGAGCGCTTCCGACCGCTGCTTTTGCCGGGCGCATCCGTCTGTCGGGTGCGCCTTTCGCTTGTTTGCGTCTCGGCAATGGGTCTAGGGACAAAACTCAACTTGTAAATAAGATTGATTCTCACTATGATTCGTGCGTCGACGCTCCGCTTTCGGACGGAGCGTCCCTTTTCTATCAGCAGTACAGAGGATCAAATGTCTCCATCCAGTCAGAGAATCGTCCGCCTTACGGAACTGCCGCAAGGCACGGAAGCCACGGTTGTGAAAGCCAAGATCGACGCCAAGGAGGAGGCCCGGCTCAGCGAGCTCGGTCTGCGCCGCGGCGCCAAGGTGAAGATTCTCTACGGGGAACAGGGTCAGAGCGTGCTGCTTGCTGTGAGCGATGAGCGAATCGGCGTCAACTGGGACGTCGCACAGAACATTTACGTCTACTAAGGAAATCAAGATGCTCTTGAAAGATCTTCAGCCGGGGGCCAAGGGGAAAATCGTCTCCTACGCCAAGGTGGCTCCTGAATACCGGCGCCGTTTGCTGATGTTGGGCGCTACGCCCGGTGCGCAGTTTGAAGTGGTGCGCGTCGCTCCTCTGGGCGATCCGGTCGAAATCCGCGTCCGCGGCAGCTTCATCAGCGTGCGCAAGGATGAGGCGGCCATCATGGAAGTCTCGGTGAACTAA
>DNLN01000199.1:0-1087 GCA_003488465.1 Sutterella sp.
CGGTTGTTGCGGTTGATGACGCGGCGATAGAGGTCATTGAGGTCGCTCGTGGCGAAGCGGCCGCCATCGAGCGGCACCAGCGGACGCAGGTCCGGCGGCAGAACCGGCAGCACCTCGAGAATCATCCACTCGGGCTTGATGCCGGAGCGCTGGAAGCCCTCGAGCACCTTCAGGCGCTTGGCGAACTTCTTGATCTTGGCTTCGGAATTGGTCTGGGAGAGTTCCTGGCGCAGCTGCTCGACCTCGGCGTCGATGTCGATGTTGGCGAGCAGCTCGCGGATGGCCTCGGCACCCATCTTGGCGGTGAAGTCATCGCCGAACTCTTCGCTCTTGGCGACAAACTCCTCCTCGGAGAGCAGCTGGCCGCGGGCGAGCGAGGTCATTCCCGGCTCGGTCACGCAATAGGCTTCGAAGTACAGCACGCGCTCGATGTCGCGCAGCGGAATGTCGAGCACCATGCCCATGCGGGACGGCAGGCTCTTCAAGAACCAGATGTGCGCCACGGGGCTAGCGAGCTCGATGTGGCCCATGCGTTCGCGGCGAACCTTGGAAAGCGTCACCTCGACGCCGCACTTCTCGCAGATCACGCCGCGGTGCTTGAGGCGCTTGTACTTGCCGCACAGGCACTCGTAATCCTTCACCGGTCCGAAGATCTTGGCGCAGAACAGGCCGTCACGCTCGGGCTTAAAGGTACGATAGTTGATCGTCTCAGGCTTCTTCACTTCGCCGTAGGACCACGAACGGATCTTCTCGGGAGAAGCGATGCCAATCTTGATAGCGTCAAAATGTTCATCAGCCATGGACTGTTTGAACACATCACGAAGCATGTTCATGTCTGCTTATTCCTTCGCGTTCACGTCATTCTTGACAAGGTCGATGTCGATACCCAGCGACCGGATTTCCTTCACGAGCACGTTGAACGACTCGGGCATGCCGGCGTCGATCTGGTGCTCGCCGCCCACGATGTTCTCGTAGACCTTGGTGCGGCCGTTGACATCGTCGGACTTGACCGTGAGCATTTCCTGCAGCACGTAGGCGGCGCCATAAGCCTCCAGGGCCCACACTTCCATTTCGCCGAAACGCTGGC
>DNLN01000199.1:1143-8539 GCA_003488465.1 Sutterella sp.
CGCCGAACTGGGCCTTGCCGCCGAGCGGCTGCTGCGTGACGAGGCTGTACGGGCCGGTCGAGCGGGCGTGCATCTTGTCGTCCACGAGATGGTGGAGCTTGAGGAAGTGCATGTAGCCGACGGTCACCGGGCGGTCGAACGGATCACCCGTGCGGCCGTCATAGAGCGTGGCCTGCGTCTTGCCGCTCGTGAGCTGCAGCTTCTTGGCGAGCTCGTCGGGGAAGGCAAGGTCAAGCATGGCGCGGATCTGCTCTTCGCTGGCGCCGTCAAAGACGGGCGTTGCGAACGGAACGCCGTTGGCAAGATTGCGCGCAAGCGCCATCAGCTCTTCGTCGTTGAGGCTGTCGAGGTCTTCCTTCTTGCCCGTGCTGTTGTAGACCTTGTTCAGGAACTCGCGGATCTGGCGGGCCTGCTCGGTCTTGAGCATCTCGCCGATGCGCCAGCCCAGGCCCTTGGCGGCCCAGCCCAAATGCACTTCGAGAATCTGACCGATGTTCATGCGGGACGGCACGCCGAGCGGGTTCAGGCAGATGTCGGCGGGACGGCCGTCAGCCATGTACGGCATGTCCTCGACCGGGCAGATCTTGGAGACCACGCCCTTGTTGCCGTGACGGCCGGACATCTTGTCGCCCGGCTGCAGACGGCGCTTCTCGGCGATGAACACCTTGACCATCTTGAGCACGCCCGGGGGCAGCTCGTCGCCGCGGTTGAGCTTGTCGCTCTTGCGGGCGTACAGGTCGCGGTTCTCCTCGCGCTTTCTCTCGACGACCTTGCGTGCGAGTTCGATCTTGTTCTGATCCTCTTCGGACTCCATGCGGATTTCAAAGAGGTTGTACCCGTCGATGGCCTCAAGGATCTCCTCAGTGAGAACCGTGCCGGCCTTCAGGCCGTCCGGGCCGCCGGAGGCGGTGCAGCCCTTCAGCTGCCGGCGCAGGCGCGCGAACACGTCGGTCTCGACGATGCGAAGCGCATCCTTCAGATCCTTGTCGTAGCGGCGCAGCTGCTCCTCGATGATCGACTGGGCGCGCTTGTCCTTCTCGACGCCCTCGCGGGTGAAGACCTGGACGTCCATCACGGTGCCCGCCATGCCGGAGGGCACGCGCAGGGACGTATCCTTCACGTCGCTCGCCTTTTCGCCGAAGATGACGCGCAGGAGCTTCTCTTCGGGGGTGAGCTGGGTCTCGCCCTTGGGCGTGACCTTGCCGACGAGCACATCGCCGGCCTTGACTTCGGCGCCAATGAAGACGATGCCGGAGTCATCCAGGCGGTTCAGCTGATTCTCCGAGAGGTTGCTGATGTCGCGGGTGATGTCTTCGGGGCCGAGCTTGGTGTCGCGTGCGACCACGTCGAGCTCCTCGATGTGGATCGAGGTGTAGCGGTCATCGGCGACCACGCGCTCGCTGATCAGCACCGAGTCTTCGTAGTTGTAGCCGTTCCAGGGCATGAACGCGATCAGCATGTTCTGGCCGAGGGCGAGTTCGCCCATATCGGTCGAAGCGCCGTCGGCGAGCACGTCGCCCTTGGCAATCACGTCGCCCTTCTTGACGATCGGACGCTGGTTGAGCGTGGTGGAACCGTTCGAGCGGGTGAACTTCTGCATGTTGTAGATGTCCACGCCGATTTCGCCGGCCACGTTCTCGTCGTCGTTCACGCGGACCACGACGCGGTTCGCGTCAACGTACTCGATCATGCCGCCGCGTCGGGCCTGCACGGTCGCCTTGGAGTCGACGGCCACGGTGCGCTCGACGCCCGTGCCCACAACGGGCTTCTCGGGACGCAGGCAGGGCACGCCCTGACGCTGCATGTTCGAACCCATCAGGGCTCGGTTCGCGTCATCGTGCTCAAGGAACGGAATGAGCGAGGCGGCAACGGAGACGATCTGCGCAGGAGCAACGTCCATGTACTGGACGCGGTCGGGCGAAGCCATGATGAACTCGCCGTTCTCGCGAGCCGAGACGAGCTCGCCGATCAGCTTGCCGTTCTCATCCATCTCGGCATTGGCCTGAGCGATGACATAGCGGCCCTCTTCGATGGCCGACAGATAGTGGATGTTCTCCTCGCCCTTCAGAGCGACGCCGTTCTCAACCTTGCGGTACGGGGTCTCGAGGAAACCGTACTCATTGAGGCGCGCATACAGGGCGAGCGAATTGATCAGACCGATGTTCGGGCCTTCAGGCGTCTCAATCGGGCAGACGCGGCCGTAGTGCGTGGCGTGCACGTCGCGCACCTCGAAGCCAGCGCGCTCGCGAGTGAGGCCGCCCGGGCCGAGAGCCGAGATACGGCGCTTGTGCGTGATCTCGGAGAGCGGATTGGTCTGGTCCATGAACTGCGAGAGCTGGGAGGAGCCGAAGAACTCGCGGATCGAAGCCGAAATCGGCTTGGAGTTGATCAGATCCTGCGGCGTGAGATTGTCGCTCTCAGCCGAACCGAGGCGCTCGCGCACGGCACGCTCCACGCGCACGAGACCGGCGCGGAACTGGTTCTCGGCGAGTTCGCCAACGCAGCGAACGCGACGGTTGCCCAGGTGGTCGATATCGTCGACGCCGTGCAGCTCGATCTGGCGGACATTGCCTTCGGCATCGGTGAACTTGACGCTGTCGGCGCCGTTGCGCAGCGCAACGAGCACCTGCATCGTGTCGATGATGTCCTCGTTGGTGAGGGTCATCGAGCCTTCAACGCTCGGGCGGCCGAAGCGCGAATTCACCTTCATGCGGCCGACGCGCGACAGATCGTACGTGTCGGGATTGAAGAACAGACGGTTGAAGAGCCCCTCGACGGCGTCTTCCGTGGGCGGCTCGCCCGGACGCATCATGCGGTAGATCGCGATGCGGGCGGAAAGCGCATCGGGCGTCTCGTCAAGGCGCAGCGTGTTGGAGATGTAGGCGCCGCGGTCCAGGTCGTTCGTGAAGAGCGTCTGGATGTTGCGGATCTTCGCCTCACGCAGCGCGGTGAGCGTGTCCTCGGTGATCTCGGCGTTGGCGTCAACGATCTTCTCGCCCGTGTCCTTGTCGAACACGGCCTTGGCGAGGACGCGGCCGTAGATGAACTCGTCGGGCACCTGGATGTCCTTGATGCCGGCATCGCGCATCATGCGCACGTGGCGGGCCGTGATGCGCTTGTCCTTGGCAACGATCAGCTTGCCGTCCTCGCCGGTGATGTCAAAGGCGGCGGTCTCGCCCTGCAGGCGGCCCGGCTCGATCTGCCAGGTCACCGTGCGCTGGGTGAGCTTGAAGGAATCGAAGTCGTAGAAGCGCTCGAGAATCTGCTCGGGCGTCAGTCCGATTGCCTTGAGCAGAATCGTCCCGGGCATCTTGCGACGACGGTCGACGCGGAAGTACACGATGTCCTTCGGGTCGAACTCGAAGTCGAGCCAGGAGCCGCGGTAGGGAATCACGCGAGCCGAGAACAGGAGCTTGCCCGAAGAATGGGTCTTGCCCTTGTCATGTTCAAAAAAGATGCCGGGCGAGCGGTGCAGCTGACTGACGATCACGCGCTCGGAGCCGTTGATGATGAACGAGGCCTTCTCGGTCATGAGCGGAATCTCGCCCATGTACACTTCGTTCTCACGGATCTCCTTGACCGTCTCGGGCTTGGCCGCATCGCGGTCATAGATCTCGAGCTGGATGCGGGCGCGCAGCGCCGAGCTGTACGTCAGACCGCGCAGCTGGCACTCGGCCACATCAAATTCGGGCTCCTGCAGCTTGTAGTCGATGAACTTCAAGCGGGCATAGCCGTTGTGGCTTGTGATCGGGAAAATGGAGGTTAATGCAGCCTGCAGACCGATATCCTTGCGGTCCTCAGGTTTGACGTTGGCTTGCAGAAACTCTTCGTAGCTACGCAGCTGCGTTTCCAGCAAAGAGGGCACTTCAAGGACGCTCGGACGTGTAGCAAAACTCTTCCGAATACGCTTCTTTTCAGTGAACGAGTACGACATGGACGCTCCGTTCGACGCGGTGGAGGAAAATACACTCGGGTCGAAGCCGTGCAGAGGATTGGGAATTTTCTAAGGACGCCAAAAGCCGCCTGGGCAAAGGAATCCCCTTGCACCCACGCGGCAAAATCTGTCATTAGTTACTGAGATTTCTTCCCATCCATCCAGACTTCTGACTTTGAATTGAGCAGATAATGATAACACAATTCTGCCCAATTCAAAGTCTCCTCTCTCCTTCCTATTGCAGACTGAGGAGGAAACTGTGGCAAAAAAGGGCGCTGCCCTCATCAAGCAGCGCGCCTTTTTTACGCGAAGCGGCTCAATTACTTGAGCTCGACCTTGGCGCCAGCAGCCTCGAGCTTCTTCTTGAGCTCTTCGGCTTCTTCCTTGGTCACGCCTTCCTTGACAGCCTTCGGGGCACCTTCGACGAGGGCCTTGGCTTCCTTCAGGCCGAGGCTCGTGATCTCACGAACGGCCTTAATGGCGGCGATCTTGTTGGAACCGGCGTCAGCCAGGACGACGTCGAACTCGGTCTTTTCCTCAGCGGCAGGAGCGGCAGCGCCGGCGGCGGGGCCAGCGACAACAGCGGCGGCAGCGGCGGAAACGCCGAACTTGTCTTCCATCATCTTGATCAGTTCGCTGATCTCAAGGACGGTCTTGGAAGCGATCGCTTCGAGGATTTCTTCATTGGTCAGGGCCATTTTTGACTCCGTAAATGTTGTGTATGTGTTTGTTTGTGAATGATCGGATTAGGCAGCGGCCTTCTCCTGGGCATCGCGGTAAGCAGCGAGCGTGCGCACAAAGCGCGCCGGCACTTCGTTGATCGTGCGGACGAACTTGGCAACGGGTTCGTTCATGGTTGCCATCAGCTTGGCAAGGAGCTCGTCGCGGCTCGGCATCGTGGCAAGCTGCTCGATCGCGGCAACGTCCATGACGCTGCCGGACATCGCGCCGGCCTTGACAACGAGCTTGTCGTTCTTCTTGGCAAACTCAACAAGAACCTTGGCAGGAGCAACCGGGTCGGCACAGAAAGCGTAGACGAGCGGGCCGACGAACTTGTCGGCCAGGCACTCGTACTCCGTTCCCTTCACGGCACGGCGCACCAGCGTGTTCTTGAGCACACGCAACTGCACACCCTGCTTGCGCGCTTCGGCACGCAGCTGGGTGACTGCTTCAACGGTCAGCCCACGGTACTCGGCAACGATCATTGCGGAGGTCTTGGCAACAAGGCCACTCACCTCTTCAACAACTGCCGCCTTATCTTGACGATTAAGACCCATGGTCTGGCTCCACTCTGAAGGTGCGGCTCATCTCATCGACTTCACCGCACCGGTTCTTCAATAACCGGTTCGCCTTTCAGAGAGCTCGCGTGTGCTGAAAACCCCAACACAACATCTTGTCTCTCTTTTAGGTTTACCGTCTGCGCTGGATATCTTGTCAGCGATCCGCGGACTTGCGCCCCCGGCTTTGCAAGATGATTAAAGAGGCGATCCCGGCATTTTGCCGGCTCTCGCATCCTCCAGCGGTCTTTGACAGCGCCTGCCTCACGGACATATGCCCAGGCAGGCACCCAAAGCCCTCGAGACCTCACGGTCTCTCACAGGGAGACTGGCCTTCAGGCCATTCTCCCCGCCTTGTACTTCGTACTGATCTCTTCCCGCAATTAGAGGGAAGCGGTATCCACGCGAGCGCCGATGCCCATCGTGGAGCTCACGGCGACCTTGCGGATGTAGATGCCCTTCTGGCTGGCGGGCTTGACCTTGTTGAGCTGCTCAACAAGAGCCTTGAGGTTCGCCACGAGGCGGGGCGTCTCGAAGGAGGCGCGGCCGATCGGGGCGTGAACGATACCAGCCTTGTCGGCACGGAACTGAACCTGGCCGGCCTTGGCGTTCTTGACAGCCTGGGCGACGTTCGGGGTCACGGTGCCAACCTTCGGGTTCGGCATCAGACCGCGCGGGCCGAGGATCTGGCCGAGGCGGCCGACAACGCGCATCGCATCCGGAGAAGCGATCACGACGTCGAAGTCCATGCGGCCGCCCTGCACTTCCTTGGCAAGGTCATCGAAGCCGACGATGTCAGCACCGGCAGCCTTGGCCTCTTCGGCGCGGGCGCCCTGCGTGAACACGGCGACGCGAACGGTCTTGCCGGTGCCCTCGGGCATCACGACAGCGCCGCGAACGGCCTGGTCGGACTTGCGGGGATCGATGCCGAGCTGGATGGCGACGTCAACAGACTCGTCGAACTTGGCATTGGCGCAGGCCTTGACGGCATCCAGGGCGTCAGCGACGGCATAGTGCTTGGTCAGGTCGTACTTGGCGTTGATCGCCTTCACGCGCTTAGAAATCTTTGCCATCTTAGAGACCCTCCACCGTGATGCCCATCGAGCGGGCAGAACCAGCGATCGTACGCACGGCAGCGTCCAGATCGGCAGCGGTCAGATCGGGCTCCTTGGCCTTGGCGATCTCCTCGGCCTGAGCGCGAGTGATCTTGCCAACCTTGTCGGTGTGCGGACGGGCAGAACCCTTGGTGATCTTGGCAGCCTTCTTGATCAGAACCGTGGCCGGAGGAGTCTTCATGATGAACGTGAAGCTCTTGTCGGCGTAGGCGGTGATCACGACGGGGATCGGAAGACCGGCTTCCATCTTCTGCGTCTTGGCGTTGAAGGCCTTGCAGAATTCCATGATGTTCAGACCGCGCTGGCCCAGTGCCGGGCCGATTGGGGGCGCAGGATTGGCTTTACCTGCAGGAACCTGCAGCTTGATAAAGCCGACGATTTTCTTTGCCATTTGTAAGTACTCCGTGGGTTCTTGCGCGCCAGTCACATGACAAACGCTCCCCACAAAAAGTTGAGAAAGGGTGGCGATTATGCCAACCATTCAAACAAAAAGCAAGGGGAAAACCGATTTTTTTCGTTGCCCCAAGTTGTTTTGCCGTTTAATCGGCCGCACTCGCTGCCGCAAGCAGCTCGAGAATCTCCTCCCGCCCGAGCCGGGAAGCCATGTCCGTTCCCTCGAGCAGCGCGTCGGCCATTGTTTTCTTGCTTGCGTGCAGACGCAGGATCTTCTCCTCGATCGTGCCCGCGGCGATGAGCCGGTAGATCGTCACCGGACGAGTCTGTCCAATGCGGTAGGCCCGGTCGGAGGCCTGGTCCTCAACCGCAGGATTCCACCAGGGGTCAAGGTGTACGACATAGTCGGCACCGGTGAGGTTCAGGCCGGTTCCGCCGGCCTTCAGGCTGATCAGGAAAAGCGGTGTGCGGCCCTTGTTGAACCGCTCGACCGACTCGAGCCGCTCGGCCGCTGGCGTTGCGCCGTCAAGATACTGATAGCCGATCCCCGCGCGATCCAATTCGGCGCGAATGAGCGCAAGGTGTGAGGTGAACTGGCTGAAGACGAGCGCTCGGTGCCCGGCCTGAATGAGATCGCCCGCGATGCGCATGAACACCTCGCTTTTCGTCGAGGCGTA
>DNLN01000171.1 GCA_003488465.1 Sutterella sp.
AAAGCGCTACACCGGCGCTACATAAAGTGTAAATTTTTTGCCCCTCCCGCCCAATAGCGAAAGGGGCTCAGCTAAAAAAATGATGAAAAAGTCGGGAGGTACTCGGATAATCAAATACGGTGACTGATGATTCGAGTCTTTTGTCTGACATAGAATTACCTCATCTACACCAGAATCGGCAGTCCCATCATGCAAGTGCGATCCTCTCTTTTCCTCGGCGGCCGCCTGAGAACCTCCCTGATCCTGTCCCTGTCATGCCTTGGCGCTTTCCCCGCTCTTGCCTCCGATGCATTCCGCGTCTGGGCCGTGAGCAGTCCGGCGATCGACTCGTGGCGAAGCGGCATTTCCCTTTCGCTCAACATGGATGTCGAGCGCTGCAAGAAAATGTACGGGAACAAGTGGTATGCAGGCTGCGCGGCGCCTGCTCCCGGCATTGAAGGCCAGAGAGCGGAAGTCTCGATGACGCCGCAGGCCGAGGGCGTGTGGCGCTGGAGCTCTCCGACAACGCTCAGGTTTTATCCTAAGACGAGCCTGGCGCCTCAGACCAAGTACGTTGTTTCTCTTGGCGCGCTGCCCATGTCCGATCGGCTCAAGGTTTCCAGGGAAGTGTCCTATGTCACCCAACCCCAGGCCGTGAGCATCGACAAGGAGACGCTCTGGATCGATCCGTCCAGAAAGGCCGCGCATGCGATTTCCGTTCCGCTCCGGTTCATCTGGCCTGTGAACAGGACTGAGATGGAAAAACGGATTCATCTGGAACCCATCGCAAAGTCAAGCGGCCTTGCGTTCTCGGCGCCGAAGTTCGTCTGGAATGCTTCCTCGGATGAAGTGGTGGTTTCCGCCTCGATCCTATCTCTTGGCAAGAACAATGCCGAGGCTCAGATTCGAGTCGATGGCATTCCCAGATTCAGCTGGCGGGACGGTGAGCGGCTGGTCCAGCAGACTGCGCAGAGCGCAAAGCCGCAGGCGGCATCCCGCATGTCGGTGACGGGAACGAGCAGGCTCCTTGACGTGCAGTCGATGCGGATTGAAAGCGCCTACAGCGAGCAGCTCGGGCGTGAGTACGTGCTGGAGGTGAAGACCAGTCTTCTGGTCAAGCCTCAGGATGTGCTCGGCAATCTGGATCTGATGGTGCTGCCTGAAAAGGCAGACGAGAAAGCCTCAAGGCCGACCCGCTGGTCCGTGATGCCGGCGATTTCCGCAAAGGATCTCGAGCGGTCCCGGAAAATTACCGGCGAATTGCTCCAGCCCGGCGATGAACTGACGACAGTCACGAGGATCCGCATCCCGGTTGCTGCCGGGCGGGGACTGCTCGCGGCGATGAAGCCGCAGCTCACTTCCGATTCCGGGCTGTCCCTGAACCGGGTGCGGCGCTTCATTCTGGATGTGCCTCGGGATCGCGCCGAGCTCAACTTCCTGCAGCCCGGACATGTGCTTCCGCTCTCAGCCTCGCAGAGCGTGGACATCCACACGCTCGGGTTGACGAAACTCAAGTGGCGTCTTGAGCGGGTGAAGGAGCCTTTCTTCGCGCTGTTCGCCCAGAACGCAACGTTTGACGATCAGTATTCGGATTTTGACTCAATGAGCACGGCGGCCGAAGGCTCTCTGGATCTGCAGCCTGGAAAGGCCGGAGAACCTGTGTTCACGTCGCTGCCCCTAGCAAAGATGCTTGAGAGTGCAGGTAAGCCGATTCATGGCCTGATGAGGCTGCGGCTCACCGGCTTCAAGGACGGCGAACAGGCAGCCTATTCGAGCAAGATCATTCTTGCCACGGACCTGGGAATCATTGCCAAGAGCGCCGCCGACGGACGGATGTCGGTGTTCGCGCAGAAGCTCTCGAGCGGCACGGCCGCGGCGGGTGTCACCGTCCAGGTGCTGGGGGCAAACGGGACCGCAGTCTGCACAAGCCGCAGCAATTCCGAAGGACGCGCCGATCTGCCCTCGCTCTATGGGCTGGAGCGTGAGAAGCGTCCTGTGGCGGTCATCGCCACGCAGGGCGAGGACATCGCCTGGCTGCCGCTTGGCGACAGTTCCAGAGAGGTTGACTACAGCGGATTTGCCACTGGCGGTCTGCATGCCTCCCAGAACGGCATCAACGCTTCGGTCTACAGCCAAAGCGGCGTGTTCATGCCCGGCGCCGAACTGCATTTCGGATATCTTGTCCGCCGTCAGGACTGGCAGAGGCTTCCCGGCAATCTGCCGCTCAAGGCAACGCTTTATGATCCGGCCGGCATGAAAGTGCTCGAGCAGAACCTTTCCGTGCCCGCCGATGGCCTCGGCACGGTTCGCTGGCAGTCAAGACCCGAATCCCGCACAGGCGCGTACCGCCTCGATCTTGCATTTGCCTCCGGACAACAGGCCGGGGCCGTGATTGGCAGCGCCTTTGCCCGTCTTGAGGAATTCCAGCCTGACACCCTCGACATGAAGGCGGCGGTGCAGGGCGGACTGCCGAGAGGGTGGCTGCGCGCCGCTCCGGGCCGCAATCCGACCCTGTCCGTGCATCTGGACAACCTGTACGGCGAGCCGGCAGCCCAAAACCGCGTGACGGCTGCCCTGCGCGTTGCTCCGGCCAGGCTCTCGTTTGCGGCCTTCCCGGACTACACATTCGCCGACGAAACCGCCCGTGCGGGCAACGAGCGCAGCGTGCCGCTTGCCGATGCAAGCACCGACGAGAAGGGTAACGTCAGCTTCTCGCTGCCCCTGGAGCAGATGGTTCAGGCGACAAGTTCGGCGCTGGTGAGCCTCGAGGGCTTCGAGCGCACGGGCGGCCGGGCTGTTTCCCGTACGCTCAGCCTGCTCATTTCTCCGCGCGACGTCGTGCTCGGCTACAAGCCCGAGGGCGAGGCGAACAATCTGGAATATGTTGCGCAGAACGCAAAAGCCGGCCTTCGTCTGCTTGTGCTCGACAACAATCTTGATCCGGTCGGCATCTCCGGGTCCCGTGTGACGCTCTCGGCCAGACGCTATGTCAACTCGCTGGTGAGCGACACGCAGGGCAACTTCAGGTACGAGTCCGCGCCCGTCGATTCGGAGATTTCCAGCAGCATGCTCAACATCGGAAAGGACGGAGCGCTCTGGCAGATGCCGACAAGCGTGCCGGGAGACTATCTCGTGACGGTTCGTCGGCCGGGCGGAGAGATTCTTGCCTCGATTCCGTTTACCGTTGCCGGCAATCAGCTCGCCAAGCCGGGCGAAGCGCTCGTGTTGCCGAGCGGCGAACTTCGCATGAAGCTTGACAAGAGCGCGTACAAGGCGGCCGAGACCATCCGGTTCAGGATCTCTTCGCCCTTTGCCGGGACGGGACTGGCGACCATCGAGCGCGACAGCATCGTCGCGCATGCCTGGTTCAAGGTTCAGCCGGGCGAGAGCGTGCAGTCCATCCGGATCCCCGAAGGGTTCGAGGGCAAGGGCTACGTCAACGTTTCACTCATGCGCTCGCCCGATTCGGACGCGCTCTACATGAAGCCGTACGCCTATGCGGCGGCCCCCTTCACCGCCGCGATCGAAAAGCGTGCGCTGCGCGTTGAAATGAATGCCAACGAGAGCGTTCTGCCTGGCCAGACGCTCAAGGTGAGGGTCAAGGCCGCCCAGAAGGCCCGCGTCCAGCTGTTTGCCGTGGACGAGGGCGTGCTGCAGCTGACCGGATATCGGACGCCCGATCCGCTCGGCGAGCTTCTTGCCAACCGGGCGCTTGACGTGACGACCCGTCAGGCCATGGATCTTCTGATGCCTACGCACGAGCGGCTGCTCGGACGGATACCGCACTTTGGCGGCGGCATGGATGCCGAGGGCGGGCGCTTCCTCAATCCGTTCCGCAGAAAGAGCGAGCCGCCCTTTGCCTACTGGAGCGATCCGATTCAGACCGAGAGCGGCACTGCCGAGTTCAGCATTCCCGTGCCCGAATACTTCAGCGGAAAGATGCGCGTCATGGCCGTTGCGAGTTCCGGCGAGGGCGCCCTGGCCGCAGGATCCTCCCAGACCTTTGCAACGGTTCGGGGTTCGCTGATCATCAAGCCGCAGCTGCCGCTCGCAGCCGCGCCGGGTGATGAGTTCGACGGCGCAATCGTCATCGCCAACACCGTAAAGGGCAGTGGCGAGGCCGCCCGTGTCGAGGTGGCTGTTGAACTTCCCGAGGCGCTGGAGCTCGTTTCCGGCAATCTCTCCCAGACGCTCACGATCGCCGAGGGCAAGGAGGCCGTGGTTCCCTTCACCGTGAGCGCTAGGGAGGTGCTGGGCGACGCTCCGGTGCGGGTGAACGCAAAAATTGCCGGATCCGGACAGTCCGTGACGAGGACGCAGTCCCTGTCCATTCGTCCGCTTGGCGCTTTGCGCAGAACCGAGAGTGCACAGCCTCTGGTGCTTCTTGCCGAGCCGCAGACGAAAGGCTCGTATGCGGTTAAGGTGCCGCGCTCGCTCTACCCCTATCAGGACAGAACCGAGCTTTCGATCTCCCCGGCGAGGGTTCTTGCGATCCGCTCGCTTCTCGACAAGCTTGACTCGTATCCCTACGGCTGCACCGAACAGAGCATCAGCAGGGCGATCCCCTATGTCGTGCTCTGGGATGCCCCCGAGTTGAGGGACAAGCTCGGACTGGGCGGAGCCGAGGCGAAATTCACCGAACGGGCGAGGGTGGCAATCGGAAGGGCCGTGGATGCCATCCGGGCATCCACGAGTGGCGGAACCGTGACGCTCTGGCCCGGACGCTGGGGCTCGGAGACTGCGTTTGTAACCGCCTACGCGGGGGACTTCCTGGTGCTGATGCACGAGCACGGGCTGGCCGTTCCCGAGGGCCTTGCCGGTTCAATCCTGCAGGAGCTCGAATATGCAGTCGCCCGCACGCCGGCCAACCTGGTTGACGCACGCTACAAGACCTATGCCGCCTGGGTGCTTCAGCGCGACGGACGGATCATGACCGGAGCGTTCAATACGCTCGAGTCCTGGTTTGTGCGCAATGCGAAGAACTGGCAGAAGGATGTCGTGAGCGCCCTGCTCGCAGACGGCTTCAGCAGGCTCAGACTGACCAGGCGGGCAGCCGAACGAATGCCTGCCACGATGCAGGGGACGTCCGATCCGTATCTGTCGAGCGGGATGGCGCTCGCGCTGCATGCGATGGCGCTCAAGCACACCGGACTTGCCAAGCAGACCGACGAGCAGCTCCAGGGCGGACTTCTCGATACGGCGTTCAGCCAAAGCGCAACGACGATCGATGAGGCCATGGCGACAAGGGCGCTGGTCGAACTTGCCCAGGCCGATGCCGCTCGTTCCGAGCGCTTTGCCATCCGTTGCGAAGAGGGCGGGAGTGCTTCTGGGATAACCATTCGCGAGGGCATGATGAATGCGCTGAGCGCCCCGGGATGCACCCGCTTTTCCGTCAAGGGCGAAGCGAACGCCGACGGACTCTGGACGCATCTTGTTCAGCAGGGCTATGACCGGGGGCCGGTTGCCGTTTCTTCGCACGGCATGGAGGTGAGCCGCAAGTATCTGAACACTCTGGGCGAGCAGGCAAAGAGCGTCCGGCTCGGCGACATGGTGACGGTTCAGGTCTGCGCGCGTGCGCCGGGCGGGACGGTTCCCAACGCCGTGATCACGGACATGCTTCCGGGCGGCCTTGAGGCGGTGCTCGAAAGGACGGGCGGCGTGCCTGCCGCCGACGGTCTTTCCCGGTTCGAGCGCAGGGAGGATCGTGTGATCTTCTTTGCAGAACTCAAGCCCGAGGAGCGCTGCTTCAGCTACAAGGCAAGAGCGACGAGCCGGGGCATGTTCGCTCTGCCGGCCGTGCAGGCTGAAGACATGTATCGGCCTGCTGTGAATGCCGCTGCGGGCGCCGGGCGGCTTCAGGTCAAGTGACAGGGCTCCTGTCTAGGGGCGGGGCGGCTTCGGGCAGAAGACGCCTCGCGCTCGGGCTCTTTGTGGCGCTTGCCGCGCTCGGGCTCGTTTTCTGGGGCTCGCTTATCCTTGGCGAGTGTCCCGATCCGCTTGCGGACAAGAGCTTTTCGACCGTGGTTGTCGATCGGGACGGCTCGCTGATGCGCATCGCGCTCACTGACGACGACAAGTACAGGATCCGAATGCCTCTGTCGGAGGTTCCCCCCGAAGCGCTGGAGGCGGTGATCGCCTATGAGGATCGCTGGTTCTGGCAGCATCCGGGAGTGAATCCGGTCTCGGTTCTTCGAGCCGCAATCGGAACCGTTTTCGGCAGCAGACGCTTCGGCGGATCAACCATCACCATGCAGGTCGCCAGGCTCGCCTTTCATCTGAAAACCAATACGGTTGCCGGAAAACTGAGGCAGATGTACCTTGCGCTGCTGCTCGAGCGGCACTTCAGCAAGGAACGGATCCTCGAGGCGTACTTCAACCTTGCCCCGTACGGCGGAAATGTCGAAGGCCTTGCCGCTGCGGCGAGAGTCTATTTCCACAAGGCGCCGGCCGCGCTCAGCCTCTCTGAGTCCGAGGCCCTGATGCTGGTGCCGCAGAATCCTGCGCAGAGGCGGCCCTCAGAAGGCAACCGGGCGTTTTTCGAGGCGGCGAACCGCTTCTGGCACGCCAGACAGACTGAGCTCGCCCCGCTCAGGGTCTTTTCCGAAAAGGCGCTTCCCTTTGAGGCGGCGCACCTTACTGAAGAGATCGTGCACGGTCCGCTCAGGGGCCGGCAGGTTTCGACATGGATCGCAAGGCCCCAGCAAAAGCTCCTCGAGGAGCGAGTGAAGCAGTTTTCCCAGCGAGGCAGCCGCTTCGGTCTGAAAAACGCCTCTGCGATGCTGGTGCACTGGCCCACAATGCAGGTGAGAGCGCTTGTCGGATCGGCCGATTTCCGCGCAAAGGCGATCTCCGGACAGATCGACGGAACTCGGGCGAAACGCTCTCCCGGCTCGGCCTTGAAGCCCTTGATCTACGCGCTTGCCTTGCAGCAGGGACTCATCCATCCCCAGAGCCTGCTTCTGGATACGCCAAAGAGTTTTGCCGGGTACGATCCAGAGAATTTCGACCGATCCTTTCGCGGTCCGATTCCTGCCCACGAGGCCCTTCGCTCAAGCCGCAACGTGCCCGCCCTAAGACTGGCGAACCGACTCTCAGGCCCGGATCTGTACGGACTGCTGCAGGATGCCGGAGTGCGGCTTGATTATTCGCGCGAGCACTACGGTCTGGCGCTTGCGCTCGGCGGAGCGGAGATCAGCATGCGTGATCTCGTCGGCCTGTACGCCATGCTTGCAAATGGCGGCGTGCACCGAGACCTTCAGTTCACTCAAGCCGATCGGCCCGGAAATCCCAGACAACTGCTCAGCCCCGAGGCAGGATTTGTCGCGCTTTCGATGCTCGGGCAGCAGGGCAGCGGCTGGTCCGTCGCCGGCGCAAGGGGAGGGGTCGTGCGCATGCGGGTCAAGACGGGAACCTCCAACGGTTTTCGCGACGCCTGGTCCTGCGGCGTGATCGGCCAGTATGTGCTTGCGGTCTGGGTGGGGAACTTTGACAACGAGGCCAATCCGCTGCTGATTGGCGCCCAGGCGGCGCTTCCGCTCTGGAAGAATATTGCAAATGCTTTGGCGGCGATGGAGCCGCTTGAGGATTATTTCGAAACTCCGCCCAAGGGGCTGAATATCGAGCGGATCGAGGTGTGTGCCGAGACCGGAGACCTGGATACGTCGCTTTGCGCCGACAGGATCCCGACATGGTTCATTCCGGGCGTGAGTCCCGTCAAGCCTTCGGGGGTCTACCGCAGGATCGATGTCGTGATCGAAAGCGGACTGCGTGCATGCGTGCCAGAGCTCGGCAGGACACGCAGCGTCATTTGGGAGATCTGGCCGAGCGAGCTCGCCCGGATGTTTGCGCTTGCGGGGATCCGCAAGCCGCCGCCTCCGGAGTTCGAGCCCGCATGTCGGCCGCAGCCCGTGCCGGGGCGGCGCATTTCGATGCGGCTGCCAAAGAAGGGACTGGTGTTCTATGCAAGCCTTGCTTCGGGCGGGCAGGCCAACGTGGCGCTTTTGGCCGAGGCCGAGAGTGGCACCGGCAGGCTGGACTGGTTCCTGGAGGGCAGATACGTCGGTTCCTCGCTTCCCGGACAAACCATCAGCGTTGCCGTAGCCCCGGGCCGCTACCACGTGCTTGTGAGCGATGAGGCGCAGACCACTGCGAGCCGAATCCTTACGGTGAAGGCCGCTCCGTAACTACTCGAGCTGACCTTCGGGCTGTCTGGGCGCGACCGGCACCTCGCTCTTGACATCGGTCGGCTCGGCTTGCAGGGCCTCGCCGCCTGTAGTGAAGTCAAGCGTTTGCGGGGCGAGCGCGGGAACGGTTGTTGAGTCGATCTTTGCGCCGCACAGGATCAGGATGGTTTTCGCGAGTGTCTCAAAAAGCGTCTGGGATCGGCTCTTCTCTCTCGGGTAGGGCTCGATCGCGCTCATTGCCAGACTGGGTAGTCCGTGCTCAGAGGCGAAGCGGGCGTCCGAGACGACAAACGCCGTGCTGAGGAACGCATCGCGCGGCTGGCTGGCTCCGAGCGCGCCGCGCCATGCGGCAAGCACGGTTCCGAGCTCCCTCGGGCTTGCCGTCGGGTTGCGATGCGCGGTTGACGTCACACGGATGCGAAAGCGCGCGTCGGTGCTCTTGTTGCGGTCTGCAAGAATGTTCCCGGCGATGGTCTCGAACTGACTTGCCATGTTCTGCATCGTCTGCATGTCGCGCGAGCGCATGTGCACCGAAAGCGAGCAGCTCGGCTTGACGCTCGAGAGCAGGGTGTGCTGACAGGAGACCTCGGAAATGCTTGTCTGTGCGTAGGGCGTTCTTCGCGCCCGGGGGGCGGTCTCCGAGAGCGCTCGCAAGGCTTGCGCGATCGCATCGAGCGTGCTTTTTGCGTTTTCCTGCGAGTCGGTCTTGCCCCAGGAAAGTCCCTGCGACGAGATCCGGATTTCGAGGCTCTTTTCGCCCATGAAGTTGCCGAATACCTGGGGGGAGTTGCCCTCGATCCGCAGCAGGGAGAAGAACTTCTGCCCCTTCGCCTGGACGTGGCCGCTCCGAGCGATCAGCTCGGACAGGCCAAGCCCCGGAGTGCCGGCGCAAAACCAGACCGATCTGACGGGATCGAGGCGAAACCGCTGCAGATTTCTCGCCAGCGCAAAGGCGGCGGCCGTATTGGCAGCTTCTTTTGCTCCAAGGGAACTGAAGACAAGCAGGGGCGGCTGCTGAGCGCTTGTAAAGCCGTGCCGCACGCACACGGTGCTCCTCAGCACCGGATCGCTTTTCCTGAAGTTGTCCGTGCTCACGATGTTTTCCGGCTCAAAGCCAAGCCGCACGAGACTGCTTTTGAGCGCCATGGCCGCCTGATCCGGATTGCTCGGGGCGGCGGAAAGCTCTGCTTCGAGTCGCTTGCGCCAGTTCCAGCAGTCCTCGGCTTTGAGCGAATCAAGGAACGTGCGGGCCGTCGGCAGGGCGATCAGGTACTCGGCCGACTCGGTAAGGCTGCGCGTCTGAGCAGGAACCCAAGACGCGCTCGGCAGAGGACTCTGAACGGCTGCGGCCGAGAGACTGAAGAGCGCACCGGCCGCTCCGAGTGCTGTTTTCAGGAGGTTTTTCATCAATTTAATGTTGTCGCATTCGGGGCGAAGGCAAGATCAATCGCCCAACCGTGCAGTTCGGCCTCAATGATCGCCTTGACGCCGACCTTGAGATCCCTTGACTTGGAGAGCAGATTTTCGCTGATGAACACAGGCATGGGACGCTCATCGATATCCTGATGAATCACCGGATGCACGAGCAGCATGGCGTAATCAACGCCGGCGATCTGGCAGACGTGATGCGTAATTGCGAGAATTTCGGAGGCAAAGCGTACCTGGGCATTGTCGATGTCGCATCCGAGAACCTCGCAGAACGGTCCGACCGGATGGTCCGGGTCCATGAACTCGGGCCCCTCTTCAATGAGCAAATGCGCGCTGTCGCACAGGCCGTACAGTTTGAACCGGTACGTCTCGCCGATTCGGTAGGTCTGGCTCATGAGCGGCCAGAGCGGCTCGAAAAAGCTGAAGGCCTCGCAATTGTCGTTCGGCGTGCGGTACCCGGCGACGAGCACGGCGCTTGAATGCTTATCGCTGATGAACGCGGTCTGGACGGTGGCCACACAATCGATGCCGGTTTCAAAGAAAGGATAGATGCTGCCAAGCGCCCACGGGCCGCCGGCAGTTTGCCTGCCGCTCGAAATGAGCAGCGAGCCCCGCACGGACTGCTGCTGGTCGGACTGTTCGCGAAGGCTTGTCAGACGCAGTCCGGGATCCCGCTCCACTTCATGAGTCTGGGCGAAGCCGAAAGTGAACGGAGTGGAGTTTTCAGCAAGGAACATGACCTGGGAGAGCATTTTCGGGGAAAGCTCCTTGTCTATGTTCGGATCAAGCTCCCGCAAGAACGGCGGGTGCATGATCACGGGGCCGTTCAGCTCACTGCTGAACTTTGCGATCGGGAACTTGAGGTCGGGCTCGGCAATGCCGAGCGCCTTCCAGACGTCAAAGTGCTGGACCTGCTCGAGCTCCTCGTCGCTCATGCGCATAGAGAGCCCATCAAGCAGACGGCATGCCTCTACATCGCAGACGGTTTGCTTGAGGTGCCGCAGAAGGCCGTAGGCGATCAGATTGGCATCCTGCTCGGGCTCGCCGTTCTGCTGGTCGAACAGATAAAAGAGCGCCGTGCGCAGAATTGCGGTCGGGTCGCCCGCGTCGACTCCCTCTAAGACTTTCTTTTTGCGCCAGCTCCGGGGCTTGGTGAAAAAGTCGGCGCCGGCCTGGGCAAAGCCGGCATACCAGTATTTGGCTGGAGCGAACTGCTGCTCGCAGCAATGAACGAGGACGGCCGTGGCGGCCGGGATGCTTGCCGCAAAGCCGATCCCGAGCGCATAGCACTTGGCTAGTTCGTAGCCTGCGATGAGAAAGCCGCGGGCCACCGAGTTCTGAAGAAGATATGCGGCCAGTGTCTGGTTGTAGACGATCTCGCTTTGCGAGGATCGGGAGGACTTTGCCTCAAGCAGCTTCATCGCGTAGTCGTAGCAGCTTTGCTGATCGCCCTTCTGGAACGTATTTATCTCGAACAGGTGCTGCTGGTAATCGGCCGGCAGCAGCCTTTTGACCTCGGGGCTCAGATAGGCGAGATCGGTGAGGGGATTGGGATCCGATTCGCTGATGTATTTGGCATAGTCGCGGACAACGCCCCAGCCCGGTTCGTCCATTCGCCGCAGGAGATTGTCCCTGAGATGCATCACGCACAAAGCGACGGCTGCCCTCATGTTGCCCCGGTTGGCGGCATGCCGCAGAAAAGCCTGAATGACGACCGTGGGTCTGCGTGCCTCGAGATTGCGGGAAAGCCAGATGAGCGCTTCGGTGTGCCCAGAGTGGGCAAGCTTGCGGATCATCCTGTTTTGCGCGGTTTTCGGGAGCGGTTCGAAACTAGCGACCTCGTGCTTGAAGCAAGTCTGAGCCAGCGCTTCCTGATGGTTCATGAGGTCGCCGACAAGGAAGATGCCCGTCAGCTCGGCAAATTCGCCGCTGTGCAGATCAGCGCTCTCGAGCAGAACCTTCGGAGCGATGACAAGGAGCCCGCGGGTGAAATTGCTGCCCGCCTTGCAGCGAATCTTTACGAGTTCGACTCCGGCTGCCGAGGGCGCCTTGTCAATGTCGCTGATGCGCACCGTGCATCGGGTCAGAGTGCACGGCCAGTCGCTTGCGGGCACCAGCTCAGGGGAGAACCGATCCTGCGGAGCGGCCTTCTGGATGGCATGGGCCCAGAAGGAGAGATTCGCGCGGTACTCGGTCTGCATCCTCAGCCGGTCGGCCTGAACTGTCCAGCTCGTGCACAGGGCCCGGATCGGCTTCTTGACGAGCGAGGGGACGGACAGGGTGAGATGCGCCCAGTCAAGGGTGGGGCAGACCTCGGCCGACAGAATCGTCACGAGGCTCTTGTGTGCGGGGCAGACGCTCGGAAGGCAGTTGAGGGGCGTGAACTCGGCGACCAGGGGATCCTCAAGCGAAGTTTGCAGCAGAGTGACGGTCCTGGGCTGCCCCTTGCGCAGACTCGACCGGGCGGTGATGTATGCGAATGGGCGAAGGTCGAGCGAGGAGACGGGCATCACGGCATTCCTGTTGTAGATCGGAATGGCATTAGCGTCGAGCGACCAGTCGTCCTTTATAAAGTCCGGACTGTCGAAGGGCGCCGGATAGGGCATCTCCGCTTCAAGATCGTTTTCGCGGAATTTCTTCGGCATGAAGAACCAGGCCGGAGGCGGCAGCGGCTCAGTGCTGAGCGAGACGCAGGCGCCAAGGGGAGCCTGCCAGGCAGCAAGCGCCTCCTGCTCGAAGATGTCGAGGCCTGACTGTCTGAGACCGGCCTTTGTGAGCCTTGAGGTCCTTTCGGTGAGAATAAGCGCGAGCGGGAACAGATCCTTGACATCGAGCGGCTCGCCGCCGTGCAGCGAGCGCAGTTTTTTCACGATCCTGGCCGAGTATTGCGAGAGCTGCCTTTTCGGCTCTCGGATCAGATACTCCTCGATGGCGCACACGCCCGAGCACTCCAGCCGGACGGCGTGGTGCCGGAGCAAATAGCGAAGGAACCCGCGGAACGGAGGCTTTGGCTCTTTCCCGCGGATGCAGTGCTCGATGATGTAGCGGGTGTTGTTTGCAATCAGGGCGGCGGGAATCGGCTCGAGACCGTGGGCGATGAAGCCTGCGCAAAGGAGGAATTCGACGGCAAACGTGGATCGGCCGGCGCAGGTCTCGTCGACGTAGACGGCGCCTTCGTCCTTCACAAAGACGCAACTCGGGCGCGGCGAGCATCTCAGAACGGCGCGAATGACCTGGCCGGGGTAGTTTTCAAAGCCCCGGATCAGAACAAGCGTGCCGGACTCGAGCATTCTGTCGATGCAGTCCCGACCGACATAGCCTGCCAGACGGCCTATCGCCTCTTCGTGCGAAGGCGCAAACGGGGACTGGACGGGATTGAGATGAAAGCCGGGGACGCGGGAAGCAAGAACAGACATGGCGAAAAAGCAAAAGACACAGGACAGACACAGGCGCTGCGGGATGAATCGGCCGGACCGGGAAATAAGCGAAAAACCCAAGACCCGTAGACCTTGTCCAATAAAGAGTTGTTT
>DNLN01000185.1 GCA_003488465.1 Sutterella sp.
CTAACGGAGAGCGATCCCGCGCTCGAGTACGACTGCGAACTCAAGTTCGACGGCCTTGCGGCGAACCTTCGATATGAAAAGGGCATTCTCGTTTCGGCCGCCACCCGAGGGGACGGCGTCGTCGGCGAAGACGTCACCGAGAACGTCCGCACGATCCGGTCCGTGCCGCTCAAGTTGGAGGGTGCACCGGACGTTCTTGAAGTGCGCGGCGAAGTCATCATGCACAAGGAGGACTTCGCGGCCATCAATGAGGCGCTCTCGGCGCGGGGTGAGAAGCGGTTTGTGAATCCCCGGAACGCTGCCGCGGGATCCCTGCGGCAGCTCGACAGCCGGGTGACCGCCTCCCGTCCGCTGCACTTTTATGCCTACGGGCTTGGCGAGTGTTCGGATCCGGAATTTGCGGGCTCGATGGAGGGGCTTCTCAAGCGCCTCGGCAGCCTTGGGCTGCCCGTTGCCGCAGAGCGCCGGACGGTGCGCGGGCCGCAGGCGCTTGCCGAGTTTCACCGGCATGTGGCCGAGATCCGTGAGACGCTTCCCTTTGAAATCGACGGCGTTGTCTACAAGGTCAATGACTTTGCCCTGCAGCGTACGCTGGGCTTTGTCGCCCGCGAGCCTCGCTGGGCCTGCGCGCACAAGTACCCGCCGCAGGAAGCGCTCTCGGTCGTGACCGCGATCGACGTGCAGGTCGGCAGAACGGGACGCGTCACGCCGGTTGCCAGGCTCGAGCCCGTCTTTGTCGGCGGCGTCACGGTCTCCAATGCGACGCTGCACAACGAAGAGCACATTGCGCAGTTGGGGCTCATGATCGGCGACACGGTCGTCGTGCGCCGCGCTGGCGACGTGATTCCCGAGATCGTGCGGGTGCTCGCTGAGCGCCGGCCCGCTGATGCCAGGCCCTTCGTGATGCCCGAGCATTGCCCGGTCTGTGGCTCGGCAGTCGTGCGCGACGATGAGGAGAAGGATTCGCGATGCACGGGCGGGCTCGTGTGCCCGGCGCAGATGAAGCTCTCCCTCGTGCATTTCGCATCGCGCCGCGCGATGGGGATCGATGGCCTTGGCGAGAAGATCGTCGATCTTCTCGTGGACACGCCGCAGGTCGCGGTGAAGAGCCCTGCGGATCTCTATGCGCTCACCGTCGGGCAGTTGCTCGCTATTGACCGCATGGGTGCAAAGAGTGCGTCAAATCTGATTCATGCGATTGATGAGAGCCGCAAGACGACGCTTGCCCGGTTCGTCTTTGCGCTTGGCATCCGGCACGTGGGAGAGGCCACGGCCCGGGATCTTGCCCAGCGCTTCAAGACGCTCGAAGCGCTCGAAAAAGCAGAAATCGAGGAGCTCCTCACTGTGAACGACGTGGGCGAAGTGATCGCCGAGAGCGTGCATTCGTTCTTCCACGAGCCGCGAAACATCGAGCAGATCGAGCGGCTCGTTGCCGCAGGCGTGCACTGGGAGGAGGGGGAGGAGCAGGGCCCCGGGAACGCGCTCATTGCGGGCCGCACGTTCGTTCTCACGGGAACGCTTCCCACCTGGAGCCGCGATGAGGCAAAGGACAGGATCCTTGCCGCCGGGGGCATTGTCTCGGGCTCGGTCTCGAAGAAGACGAACTTCGTTGTGGCGGGAAGCGCCGCAGGGAGCAAGCTTGAGAAGGCCCAGGCGCTTGGCGTCCCGGTGATCGACGAAGCCGAGTTGAGAAGGATGCTGGGAGAGGCGGAGCAGGCCGAGCCCTCCGAGGGCCAGACGGGCTCGCTCTTTTAGACCTTGTTCCGTCCCCGCACAAACAAAAACGCACCGCGGAGCAATTGCGGTGCGTTTTTGATTTGGTGGCCTGACAGCCCGAGCTGAGGGACTCAGTCTAAGTCAAGCGTACGCGTTGTTCGCCGATTAGGCCATCGCCTTGATGCAGGCGGACAGGCGGCTCTTCTGGCGGGCGGCGGCGTTGCGGTGCAGCACATGCTTGCGGGCCATGGCGTCGATGACGCTCTGAGCCTTGACGAAGGCCTGCTGTGCGGCGGCCTTGTCGCCGGCGGCAACGAGCTTGCGCACGGCCTTGATGGCGGTGCGGTACTGGCTGCGCTGAGCGGAGAGGTGCTGGTTCTGCGCAACGGCCTGGCGGGCGCGCTTGCGGGCTTGTTTGGTATTGGCCATTTAGTGTTCCTAAACTAAAAAAGGATGCTTGACGAGAAGCACACAATAAAAATTTGTCTGCCGCCTCGCCCGTGCATCATTCAGCCGTGGGCTCGGCCGGTTAAGTGTTTACAATCTCTTTCCGGATTCGGCTTAGTGCGAACCGTTGGGTTGGACAGGTTCCCGCCGTCTCCGAAAAGCCCCTTATTATATGTAAATTCTTTTTTGGAGACAACACCGAAGGAAATAATTTTCTTCCGGCGGCTGTTCTCTTTTTTGTGAGTGCAGGTTTTTCATGTCGTTGCTGCGCAGTGCCGCCACGGTTTCCGGGTTCACGCTTCTTTCCCGCATCACGGGGCTCATCCGTGACATGCTGATCGCACGCTTTTTCGGCGTGACGGGGGCGACGGACGCCTTTTACGTGGCCTTTCGCATCCCGAACCTTCTGCGGCGCCTGTTTGCCGAGGGAGCGTTTTCTTCGGCGTTCGTGCCGATGCTCTCGCAGGTCAAGGAGCAGGAGGGGGCCGAGCGAAGCGACGAGTTCATCGGGAACGTTTTCACGCTGCTTGCGCTTGCGGTGCTCGCAACGAGCGTGCTGGGCGTTCTCTTTGCGCCCGCCGTCATCTGGGTGATCGCAACGGGCTTTGCCGAGCATCCGGAGACGTTTGACCTTGCGGTCGCGCTCACGCGCTTCATGTTTCCCTACATCGTCTTCATGAGTTTGGTCGCCTTTGCCGCGGCGGTTCTCAACACCTGGAAGCATTTTGCGATTCCGGCCTTCACGCCCGTGCTCCTCAACCTGAGCTTCATTGCGTTCATCGTCCTCGTTTCACACCGGCTTGCCCAGCCCGTCTGGGCGCTTGCCTTTGCCGTGATCACGGGCGGGGTGCTGCAGCTCGCAATGCAGCTCTGGCAGCTGAGGCGCATGGGGCTGCTTCCCCGGGTGAGGTCGCCTCGCAGGGCGCTCTCGGATCATGCCGTGCGCCAGGTGCTCCGGCTCATGGTGCCGGCGCTTGTCGGCGTTTCCGTGGCGCCGATCTCGATTCTTATCAATACCAACATCGCCTCGCACCTTGCCCGCGGCGCCGTGAGCTGGCTCTCGTATGCGGACCGCCTGATGGAGTTTCCGACGGCGCTCCTAGGAGTTGCGCTGGGGACAGTGCTTCTGCCCAGCCTTTCGGGGGAATTCGCCAAGGGGAACCTTGAGCGCTACAACAGGCTTCTTGACGGGGGGCTCAGAATCGTGGTGCTCCTAGCCGTGCCCGCTTCCGTTGGCCTCGGACTGCTTGCCGAGGGGCTTTCCTCGGTGCTCTTTCAGGGGCGCAACTTCCTTGCCGAGGACGTCCTGCAGACCTCGGTTGCGATGCGCGGATACGCCGTGGGCCTCATCGGGCTCATTGCGCTCAAGATCATCGCCCCGGCCTTTTATGCGAGAAAGGACATCAAGACGCCCGTGAAGGTCGCGATCGCGGCCGTGGCCGTCGTGCAGGGCTGCAACATCGTCACCGTGCCGATGTTCTCGCACGCAGGGCTTGCGCTTTCGGTTGCGCTCGGGGCGTGCTTTAACGCAGGCACGCTTCTTGTGATCCTCATCCGGCGCGGCTGGTACCGGGTGCTGCCGGGCTGGGGACTGTTCGCGCTGCGCTCGGCGCTCGGCGCCGCGGCGATGGCCGCATTCCTTGTCTGGGTTCAGACGGGCGTTGACTGGGCCGCGATGCAGTCCGAGTGGCTGTTCAGGATCGGGTGCGTGGGCGGCGTGATCGTCGGCGCGGCGGTGAGCTACTTTGCCGTGATGGCGCTTTTCGGCTGGAGAGGCGCCGAGATTCTCTCGGCCCGCAGGCAGGGGTAGTTCCAAAGGTGTAAGTGCTCGGAAAACACAGCGTTTTTCTGAGTTGCTACAATCCGCGCATCAGCGCATATCGCGCAATTGACTTATTACAAAAACGGAAAAAAGATGGCACTCAAAGACAAGGGCGAACTCAACAAGTTCTTCATCTTCCGCCCCAAGGAGAAGATCCCCGAGTACCTCGAGGTTCTCAAGGTGTCCGAGGACGTCGAGGCGTATGCCGATCACAGCATTGGCCGCGAGGCTCTGGAGCAGTTAAAGGAGAAGATCCGTGCGGCAGGCGGCAACGCCGTCATTGACTATCGCGTCGAGAACAAGCCGTACTTCTACGGCAACTACGTCTCGCACGCCTACATCGCGCACGGCAAGCCCGCACTCGTGGTCGGCATCACCTTCAAGGGCGATCGCGAGAAGGTTCTGGCCGAGTTCGATGACAGCGAAATCCGCAAGGATACGGCTGAGCGCAAGGCCGCGGAGGCCGAGGAAGCCCGCCGCATCCACCGCACCGAGATGGTGACCCGCGCCGTGCTTGGCGTCGTGTTCGGCGGACTTGCGCTGTTCGTGCTTTACATCGCAGGCGTCGCCTTCCACGTCTTCTAGGGCGGGGTGCGCGGACTTTCTTCGCG
>DNLN01000088.1 GCA_003488465.1 Sutterella sp.
ATTATACCTTCGCTATTCCTTTTTTGAATAACATGGCGTTTTTCGCAAGTCTCCATGGGAAAACATAGTTTTTTGGGGCGCAGTTGCATCCCGTTTTCTGCGTACACCCATCGCGCCGCTTTCGTGTTTTCCCTCGGAATGGTCTAAAGTAGCGCTATTCATTTTCAGGAAATCGAAACCATGTCAGACCAGAATCTTCCACATGTCGCCGATCCGATCGAACTGTCCAGACACCTGAGCAGCCTGGCTGACAAGCGCCTTGACATCCTGCGCAGGATCAAGGAAACGGGCTCCATTTCAGAAGCCGCACGCACGGCCAAGGTTTCCTACAAGGCCGCCTGGCAGGCTCTGGAAACGCTGAGCAACCTCGCGGGCTCGCCTCTTGTTGAAAAGGTCGTGGGCGGCGTCAAGGGCGGGGGCTCGCGCCTAACGGAAACCGGAGAGCTGCTCCTTGAACTCTCGGTGCGCCTTGCAAAGGCCCGCGAAGCGGTCCTTGCTGAATTTGCCGAACAGAAAAATCCGAAGATCGTGCCCGTGACGGCGGCCGCTCTGCAGACCTCCATGCGCAATCACATCCCCTGCACAATCGAGCGGATTTCCCGCGGGCCTGCCATGGCGCGCGTCCTGCTGCGCCTTGACAAGGAGAATACGTTGAAAGCATCCCTCACGCTGGAAAGCGCCCAGCTGATGGAACTGCGTGAGGGCCTCCAGGTGCTGGCTCTTTTCAAGGCAACGGCAATCGATGTCGAGCGCCGCATCCAGCATGAGACCCGTGAAAATGTTCTGCAGGGAACGATCGTGCGCTGCGCCAGAAAGGATCGCGGCGGCGAAATCACGCTCAGGCTCTCGGGCGGACTCTCGGTCGTCGGCTTCTGCCGCCCGCATCACGGGCTGCAGCCGGGGGACGAGGCCGAGGCATTCATCTCACAGCAGGCCATTGCCATCGGACTCTTGACCTAGAAGAGCCTAGTCCGAAAGGCTAAAGACGGTTCAGACTTGATAAAAGTCAATATCGTAAGAAATGGTTAATATTCAAAATCCTTAAGATTCGCTGTGGCATTGTTTGCTATTGGGAGGGGGCTCCGTTTTCTGACCATTGAACACGGAGGCAGGAAAATCCCCGGCTCTAGGACACTTAACGCCGTCACGACATAAGAACGGGTCATGTCCGAAGCCGATCACACCAATCATGGAGAAATTGAAGATGTCTTGTGAAAAAGGTAAGTGGTGCGCCGCCGGTGCAACCCTCGTCGGAGTTGTTTTGGGCGTTGCCCTCGTTTCCGCCGGCACCGCAGTTGTGCACTGGTCCGGTTCCACCGAGTTCTGCGGCTCGTTCTGCCACTCGATGGATTATGTCTATGCCGCCTACCAGAAGGGTCAGCACGCCAAGACCAAGAGTGGCGCCACCGCTTCCTGCGTTGACTGCCATCTCAAGTATGAGTCCGAGCACTCTATCAGCCAGGCGCAGGTTGTTGGCCTGCTCTTCCACAAGGCCGAGAGCGGTCTGTCCAGCCTCTGGGGTGAAATCCGCGGCACGATGAGCACGCCCGAGAAGCAGAAGGCCATGCAGCCTGAACTCTCCAAGAAGTACCTCGACTGGATGAAGGAAACCGGCTTCATGACCTGCAAGGGCTGCCACAATTTCGAGAAGATGGCAAACCCCGCAAAGCCGATCGTTGCCAAGATGCACCAGACGATGGCCAAGGATCCGAAGACCAACTGCATCATGTGCCACAAGACTGCTGGCCACAAGTACGAATAGCCGTCTGAGATTCCTTGGATTTGCAGCCGCCGCGGGTCGCTTGACTTGCGGCGGTTTTCATTGGCCGCGGCCAAAAACAGGCCCCGAAATCCTCATTGCGGGAGATCGGGGCCGCTGTCGCTGATCCGGCAGGACAGTGCTCACGCACAATTCTGCCGAGTCTGGCTCGTCAGTTGCCGAACCACTTCTTGTGAAGCCTGGCGTACGTGCCGTCTTCCTTCATCGCCTTCATGGCTGCGTTCACCTGATCGAGCAGCGCCTTGTTTCCCTTCTTCACGGGGAATCCGAACCACTCGTCGTCAAGCACGACCGGCTGTTGCACAAGGCCCTTGGCGGCGCGGGGATTGGCGACCATGAAGTAACCGATCACCGGTCGATCGGTGATCACTGCGTCCGACCCCTTCATCTTCAGGTCCATGAACGCCTCGGCGGTCGAATTGAAGGCCTTGATGCTGGCTCCCTTGATCGTCTTGGCGAAATCGGCTCCGGTCGTTCCCATCTGAACGGCGATCGTACGTCCTTCAAGGCTCTTCGCATCCTTGTAGACGTCCCTGGATTCATCACGCACCATGATGCTCTGGCCCGCCTGGTAGTAGGGGTCGCAGAAATCGACCTTCTGCTTGCGCGCCTCGGTGATTGTCATGCCGGACGCGGCAATGTCAATCGAACCGGTGAGCAGAGCCGGAATCAGGCCGTCGAATCCCATGTTGTGGAACTTGACCGTGTAGCCCGCGCGCTTTGCGATCTCGCGAATCATGTCGATGTCAAACCCCCTGAACTCGTTGCTCCTCGTATCCATGTACTCGAACGGAGCAAACACGGGATGCGTGCCGACATTGAGATCCTTGGCAAGCGCCGCGGAAAAAGCCGTCACGGACATGACACCAGCGGCGACCGCCGCCAAAACTTTTGCCTTCATAGATTCGAATAGGCGCGGAAACCTCTGCATTTATGCAGGGGAGGAGCGCCGTACCTCCGTTAAAAAGGTTGTTTTGCGATTGACAAGACGGAGCCTGTCCG
>DNLN01000207.1 GCA_003488465.1 Sutterella sp.
TATTCCTTTCCTAAAATGCCGGGCAACGCCCCCTTTATTCTCAGCTCGATTTTGTCACATTACCGTTTCGTTTTGGCGAGACTTGCGTCGCTATAATCCCAGCTCGATTGCAAAGGACTCCTTTCTTTTCCAGAGCCTCCAGACCTCGACTGCCATGATCTCCGTCATCGTTCCTGTTTACGGCGTTGAGCCGTATCTTGACAAATGCGTGAGCTCCATCCTTAGCCAGACATACCGGGATCTCGAGATTATTCTCGTCGATGACGAGTCACCCGACAACTGCCCGGCAATGTGCGACACCTGGGCGAAAAATGATCCTCGCATCACCGTAATCCACAAAAAGCACGGCGGCCTCTCTGATGCACGCAATGCGGGAATAGAACAGGCGCATGGCGACTTCCTCACGTTTGTGGACAGCGATGACTACCTCGCTCCCAATATGTGCGAGCGCCTTCTGAAAGTTCAAATCGAGACGGGCGCGGATGTTGTCGTCTGCAATTACGTGACCATCCAGAAAACCGGCGAGGGATACATCTGCCCGATGCCAATCCGGAGCAATCCTCTTGTCGTTTCCGGCCGGAATTCTATTGCTCAGTTTTTTACACACCGGGGAATATCCTTCGTTTTTCCCGTCGTAGTCGCTTGGGGCAAGCTTTACCATCGAAAGCTCTTCCTTGGCAGGCAGCCTTTGCGGTATCCCTACGGTCGAACCTACGAAGACAACTACGTTTTTTATCAATGGATGCTTGCTGCGAGAAACATTGCCTTCATTTCTGACGCCCTATACCTCTACGTCAAACGTGACGGCAGCATCACCGATTCCTTTGACATCTCAAACTTTGCCGATCAGCTCGCTATCAGCACCTCAATGGTCGACTGGGCAAAAAACCTGCCCGCTGATGACCGGCTCCTGATTGAGCACGGAGCTTATTTGCGATTTTTTACCAACCTCGCAAACACTGTGCGCATCCCTCGATCTGCAGAGAAAAAACGATTGATTCAAGAGACTTGGAGTCATTTGCAGACCAATACCTCGGCCTATCTTCAGAATCCCTATGCTGGCTTCAGGTCCAAAGTTCGATATCTACTCTACAAGGTTGGACTTCTGCACCCGCTGCGCTGGACAAAATCCAAGATCCGCTTCGCCGCAAAATGGATGCTACGGAAATGCGGGCTCTTTGCCGCCGCTAGGGCCTTACGCAACCGTCTTTTCAGTCTGCCGCAGGTTGTACTTGTTTACGCGAATCACGCGCCAGAGTCGCCTTATTCTGCTGTGGCCTCGAACAATCAGTCGCTGGCACATTAACCCTGCCTTGAAAGAGGTCATGCGCCTTTTCTCGTACAGCCCTATCATTGCGCTCGAAGCATATGCTTACACCAGAAATTGCCAGAGGAGTTTCTCATGCCCGCACCGCTCACCCTCAAAGACATCGACCGTCTTGGCGAACTCCTCGCAAAAGTTCCCGCCCCCGCCCTTTCGATGGAACCGGATATTCTGGACGGATACCTGACGGCCATCGCCCTCATGCGCCATCCGCCGGAGCAGTCTGAGTGGCTGCCCTACGTACTGGACACCCAGGGGCGACACGAGGCGCATCTCATCGGCAACGCGCAAACCGAACTGCGCAAGCTGATCCTTCGCCGCGGCTCGGAGATCGAAGCGGCGATCCTTTCTGAAACCCCCATCGATCCCATTGTGTTTGAACCCGAAGACGAAGAAGGAAATCCCGTCGAAGGCATTGAAGGCATCTGCGCACTCTCGGGATTTGCCTCGGGCTTTTCGTTCGCTCTTTCCCTCTGGCCCGAGCTCATGAAGAACACCGACAAGGCCGTTCAGGCGGCACTCGTCGGAATCCTTCGCTACGAGGAACTCGAGAGCGACGACGAGGATGAGAAGGAAATCCTCGAGTCGATCAATGACGAAGTCGGCTTTGCCAATCTCGATGAAGCGCTCCAGGACCTCGCGAGCTGCGTGCAGGAGATCGCCGAAGTGACGAGGAAGGATGACATCGAAAGGGCTAAGAGCCCTGCCAAGCGCCCGGCCAAACCCCGCCGTCGTTAGCCTCCGGCCGCAAGGAGCCCGTCAAAGAACCCGAGGATCTTTCGCGGCAGATAGTCAAGATCCCCGGGGAAGGCCCCTTCCGGGTATCCGATGTGCCCGCCCTCATCGGGTTGCTCAAGATAGACGTACTCGCTCACCTCTCCTTCCGTCGGCAGCGCCTCGGCGGGAAGAAACGGATCGTTCCTCGAATTGAGAAGCAGCAGCGGCACCCGAACATTCTTGAGGACGCGTTTAGCCGAGCACTGAGTCCAGTAGTCAATCGAGTCCTTGAACCCGTGAATCGGCGCCGTGTACATGTCATCGAAATCGTTCAGCGTCCGGCAGTTCGGAAGTTTTTTCGTGCTGACAACGTCGGGGAATTGCCGGGCCTTTTCCTTGACCTTCTCGATGAGCGTCGAGAGGAACATCTTCGTGTACATGAGATTGATGCCGCTTGTCATGCCGACACTTCCCGCAACAAGATCCACGGGAGCGCCGACGCTCACGGCGCCTGTGAGATACCGGGCGCTCTCACCTCGATCTCCAAGGAACTTTGCGACCTGATTGCCCCCGAGGCTTACCCCGACCGCAAAGAGCGGGGCTGCAGGGAAGCGCTTTTGCACGGTTTGGATCGCCCACTCGCAGTCCGCGCTGTCGCCCGCAAAATAGGCACGGGGCAGGCGGTTCGGCAATCCTCCGCAGCCCCTGAAGTGCGCCACGACGCCGCGCCAGCCGCGTTTTGCACAGGCATCCATGAGCGCGAGCGCATAGTGCGAGTCGCTTGATCCCTCAAGACCATGGAAATGCACGATCGTCGGCGCCGCGGGATCCGCGGGCTCGGGCGTTGCCCAGTCAAATGTCATGAAGTCGCCGTCCGGCATGTCGATGAGTTCGCGCCTGTAGGCAACTTTCGGCTTGCGGGAGAGTTTTGCGGGAATCACCGTCTGCGTATGGGCGTCCGGCGCCCAGCGGGGAGGAACATAGTCGGGAGTGATGACGGGCATGGGGTGTTCGATTCAAGGTTTTTTCCGATTATAGGAAGGCCGACAGCGTCTTCCCGATTGCTAGCCGCGAAATCAAAGCCCCTTCTCTTTCAGCTTAGGCACATCCCCGTAGCCGACACGGGAAAGCCCCGGCTCACCTCTCCTTTGTCTTGCCTTTTGCATGGGGCTTTACTAAAGTGGACGTCATCTTGAAAGAGCGGATTGTCCGCATCTTCCGAGTGATGAGTTTTTAAGCCATGTCTGCCCGTTCGCGTTTTTTCTCGTTTTATTTTTATTTCGCCAAACCGGCGGAAGGGACGAGTGCGCAGTAACGAAACTCAGACAAGCGAAGCCCCAGCCGCCGGCAGTCAGTGCCAGGCGGCTTTTTCATGCCCGGGGGCCGACTGATGACGGTTTTGAAACACGAAAGGAACCTCACCCGTCAACCACCCTCGCCTGAAGGC
>DNLN01000001.1 GCA_003488465.1 Sutterella sp.
ACCGACTGGGAGGATTACTCGGCACAGATGCTGGAGGTTCTTCAAGCGACTGAAGAACTCGAAAATCTCCATGGGAACGGCTTTTCCGACGTGATGGCCAATCCGCTTTGCGAACGCCCGAGGACAAAGTTTCAGGCACGCGGCGAGCGGCTTGGGTACGGAATCTGGGATCTTGTGTATCGGCGCCGTTAGTGGCACTCTATCGGTACCTTGGACGAGTTGCTACCGTCCCGCTCCTACACGCACGGAAACGGAATGCCGCCAAAATCTCCGCGCAGGTATCGCTTTCGGAAGTCACCGACATTTCTGAGTTCCGGGACGGCCGCAAGCCGGAGAATTGACGCCCCTTCAAGCCCGACCTGCCGTACGATCCCCACCTCTGAAAGCTACAGTAATCCGCTAGCCAGAAGGTCAGTGTTCTGGGCAGCGCAAATCAGCTGGGCGTTAATTTTGTTCGTGCGCTTTTCCTTGAAAAGCCGGACAAGCTGGCAGACAAGAAGGCTGTGAAGCGACTGATCCAACTCATCGATCACCAGAACTTTTCCCGAGTGCAACGCCGCGAGGACAACGCCCAAAAGTCCCACCAGTTTTTGAGTGCCCTCAGACTCATCTTCCAATCGAAATACGGCACTCTCCCCTGTTTCTGCACGATGAACCGTTTCCATTCTGTAGAGCAACTTCTCCGGATCTTCACCTTGCAGTTTTTTCTGGGCATCGTCGGGGAGCCTTGACCAAATATCCCCCAGCCTATTGACCTCCATCCTCAGTCCCTCAATCCGAAAGTCAAGTTTGTGGAGCATGGACGTGATTTCCTTCAGTGCCCTATCCCGTCTTGCCTCACAAGACTCGGGGTAAGCCACACCAAAACGGCTCTCAATGCGACCCGTAGAGCTTCTCTGGGCTGACGATCACCGGATCGACCGTCTTCCATTCTTCGCCTTCAAGACGCCTGAAAAAGCAACTTTCCCTGCCCGTATGGCAGGCCATGCCGCCTACCTGATCGACGATATAGAGAACAGCGTCTCCGTCGCAATCAAGGCGCACTTCCCTCACCAGCTGCACGTTGCCCGACTCTTCGCCCTTGCGCCAGAGCCTGCTGCGAGAGCGAGAAAAATACACGCCCCGCCCCGTGGCAACAGTTTCAAGGAGCGCCTCCCTGTTCGCCCACGCGAGCATCAGCACGCGGCCGCTGCCCTTTTGCTGAGCGATCACGGGCACAAGCCCCTTTTCGTTGAACTGCACCTCATCGAGCCACATGACTGACCGCTCCTAAAGCCGAACGGGAATGCCGCGCTCGGCCATGTATTCCTTGGCCTCACGCACCGTGTATTCGCCGAAATGGAAAATCGAGGCGGCAAGCACGGCATCCGCGCCGCCAACAGTCACGCCGTCCACAAGATGCTGAAGATTGCCGACACCACCCGAAGCAATGACAGGAATGCGGACGGCATCCGATACTGCCCGCGTGAGTTCCAGATCAAACCCCTTCTTCACGCCGTCGCAGTCCATGCTGGTCAGGAGAATCTCCCCTGCGCCAAGCCGCTCGACTTCCCTAGCCCAGGCGATGGCATCCCTGCCGGTAGCCGTGCGGCCGCCATGCGTGAAGACCTCCCAACCCTTGCCGGGATCTCCCGCATCGCGCCTTCTTGCGTCAATCGCTACCACGATGCACTGGGAGCCGTGGATGGAGGCAGCCTCAGCAATGAGATCCGGGTTGTAGACGCCCGCGGTATTGATGGAAATCTTGTCCGCCCCGGCGTTAAGGAGTCTTCTCACGTCGCCCACCTGGCGCACACCTCCGCCAACCGTGAGCGGAATGAACACCTGCCCTGCGACGGCCTCGATCACATCAAGAATGATGTCGCGCTTGTCAGAGCTCGCCGTGATGTCAAGGAAGGTGAGTTCATCGGCACCCTGCTCGTTGTAGCGGCGGGCAATCTCGACCGGATCGCCCGCATCGCGCAGCTCCACGAAATTCACGCCCTTCACGACGCGCCCGGCGGTCACGTCAAGGCAGGGAATAATTCTTTTTGCAAGCATCTCGTCAGGACTCCGAACCGGTGACAAGGCGCTGAGCCTCGGAAAAATCGATCGTGCCCTCGTAGAGCGAGCGGCCGAGAATCGCTCCCATGATGCCCTTCTCGCCGGTTGCAAGAAGCGCCTTCACGTCCTCCACGGTATGCATGCCGCCCGAGGCGATCACTGGCGTTGCCGTTGCACGCGCAAGCTCGGCCGTCGCCTCGACATTGACGCCGGAGAGCATTCCGTCGCGCGCGATGTCCGTGTAAAGGAATGCGCTCACGCCCAGATCGGAGAAGCGCTTTGCAACCTCGGTCGCCTTCGTGTCCGTCGTCTCCACCCAGCCGTGCGTGGCAACGTATCCGTCCTTGGCGTCCAGAGCGACGATGATGCGCCCCTCAAATTCCCTGCAGGCAGTCTTGAGGAACTCCGGATCCTTGATCGCCGCCGTGCCGATCACGCAATACTGCACGCCAGCCGAGAGGTATGCCTCGACCTGCCTCATGGAGCGGATGCCGCCCCCCAGCTCGATCTCGGCTCTCTTGCCGATCCGCTTGATCATGCTTTCAATCACCTGCGCGTTCACAGGCTCACCCGTCTTCGCTCCGTCCAGATCCACGATGTGGATGCGCTCGGCGCCAAGCGCCGCCCACTGCGCCGCCTGATCGGCAGGATCTTCGTTGTACACCGTGATGTTCTTGTCGAGATCGCCTTGCTTGAGGCGCACGCAGCGCCCGTTCATGAGGTCGATTGCGGGAATCAGGATCATGTCGATATCCTCGGATCGGGCTTCAGGGAGCCCAGCGCACGAAATTGGAAAACAGCTTCAAGCCGGCCTCGGCACTCTTTTCCGGATGGAACTGCGTGGCAAAGATGTTGCCGCGGGCCACCGCACACACGAACGGCAGTCCGTAGCAGGTCGTGCCGGCCGCAAGCCGGTCATCCTCGGGTGCTACAAAGTAACTGTGCACGAAATAGAACCAGGAGCTGTCAGGGATGCCTTGCCAGAGCGGGTGATTCATGCGCTGCGTCACCTGGTTCCAGCCCATTTGGGGGACCTTAAGCCGGGAGCCGTCCGCACGCACCATGGCGGGCTCGGGGAACCGGAGCACCTTGCCCTTCATGAGCCCGAGCCCCGGGCAGTCGCCCTCGTCGCTCCGCTCAAAAAGCATCTGCAAGCCCACGCAGATCGCAAGCACGGGCTTACGGCTCAAAGCGTCCAGCACGGCAGCCTTCAGCCCCGACTCGTCAAGATGCCGCATGCAGTCCCGCATGGCCCCCTGCCCGGGGAGCACGATCCGATCGGCCTCAAGGATGTCCTCAGCCCGGCTCGTCACGATGACGCGGGCCTCCAGCCCCTGCGCCGCGGCCATCACGGCCTGCGAGACGCTCCTTAAGTTTCCCGTTCCGTAGTCAACGACGGCAACCGTGTTCATAGCGCGCCTTTCGTGCTTGGAATCACGCCCTCGGAGCGCGGATCGGCTTCAAGAGCCATCCGCACTGCGCGACCGAATGCCTTGAAGATCGTCTCGGCCTGATGGTGCGCGTTCTCTCCGCGCAGATTGTCGATGTGCAGCGTCACGAGCGCATTGTTGGCAAAGGCCTGGAAGAACTCCCGCACAAGCTGCGTGTCGAGTTCTCCGCAGCGCTCGGCTGTAAAGAGGCAGCTGAACACCAGCCCGGGACGCCCGGAAAAGTCGATCACGACGCGCGAGAGCGCCTCATCAAGCGGCACATAGCTCATTCCGTAGCGTGCAATGCCCTTCTTGTCGCCCACAGCCGTGCGCACCGCCTGCCCGAGCGCAATGCCGACGTCCTCAACGGTGTGATGTCCGTCAACCTTCAAGTCGCCCCTGGCGCTCACCTTGAGATCGATGAGGCCATGCCGGGCGATCTGATCGAGCATGTGATCGAAAAAACCGATCCCGGTGGCAATCGTCGCCTGTCCGGTACCGTCGAGGTTCACCTCAACCTCGATCATGGTTTCCTTCGTCTCGCGATAAATGGAAGCGGTACGCACTTTGCCAATCCTCCGTGAGAGCGTTGTCGGTTCTAGTCCCCGTTCTTGAGCCGGTACTCGGCACTGCGAGCATGCGACTGGAGATTCTCACCGTAGGCGAGCGTCGCCGCGACGCGTCCCAGGCGCTGCACGCCTTCGTCCGAGACGTGGATCATGCTCGTTCTCTTCTGGAAGTCATAGACGCCAAGGGGCGAAGAGAAGCGCGCCGTGCGGCTCGTGGGCAGCACGTGGTTGGGGCCTGCGCAGTAGTCGCCCAGAGCCTCGCACGTAAAGCGCCCAAGGAAGATGGCGCCCGCGTGATGGATCAGTTCGGCCCACTTTTCGGGCTCGTCCGTGCTCATCTCAAGATGCTCCGGAGCGATCGTATCGGCAACCCGGCAGGCCTCTTCAAGATC
>DNLN01000116.1 GCA_003488465.1 Sutterella sp.
GTGCCCTTGAATTCCTCGTAGATCACATCATCCATGCGAGATCCCGTATCAATGAGGGCGGTGGCAAGGATCGTGAGCGAGCCGCCTTCCTCAATGTTGCGCGCGGCACCGAAAAAGCGCTTCGGACGCTGCAGGGCGTTGGCGTCGACGCCGCCCGTGAGCACCTTGCCGGAGCTCGGAATGACGGTGTTGTAGGCGCGGGCAAGCCTTGTGATGGAGTCAAGAAGAATGATGACGTCTTTTTTGCTTTCGGCAAGACGCTTGGCCTTTTCAATCACCATTTCTGCAACCTGGACGTGGCGCGTTGCGGGCTCGTCGAAGGTCGAGGCGACGACTTCGCCGCGCACCGAGCGCTGCATTTCCGTCACTTCCTCGGGGCGCTCGTCAATCAGCAGCACGATGAGGATGCAGTCGGGGTGATTTGCCGTGATGGCGTGCGCAATGTGCTGCATCAATACGGTCTTGCCGGACTTGGGGCTAGCGACGATAAGACCGCGCTGGCCCTTGCCGATCGGCGCGATGATGTCGATGAGGCGGCCGGTGAGGTTCTCTTCGCCGCGCATGTTGCGCTCAAGCTGCAGCGGCACATTCGGAAAGAGCGGCGTGAGGTTTTCAAAAAGCATCCTGTGCTTGAGCGATTCGGGCGGCTGGCCGTTCACCGTGTCGACTTTGACAAGAGCAAAGTAGCGCTCGTTGTCCTTCGGGGTTCGCACTTCGCCCTCGATGGAGTCGCCGGTGTGCAGATTGAAGCGACGGATCTGGGACGGCGAAATATAGATGTCGTCGGTCGAGGCAAGGTAGCTCGTATCGGGACTTCTCAGAAAGCCAAAGCCGTCGGGCAGAACCTCGAGGGTGCCGTCGCCGAAGATTTGTTCTCCGGACTTGGCGCGCTTTTTGAGAATGGCAAACATCAGTTCCTGTTTGCGCATGCGCTGGGCATTATCGATTTCGAGCTCAGTTGCCATGTCAAGCAGCTGGCTGATGTGCAGTGTTTTCAGCTCTGAAAGATGCATTTCTGGAGGGATGTCAGATGAAGATTGAAGGATCGGCGGGGAAGCAGCCTGGCTCAGAGTGAGCCGCTTGAGAAACCTCCCCGCGTCAGGGGTTAATTAGCAAAATTGCTTGATGAAGGTGTCGAGTTCGGACTTGCTCATGGCGCCGACCCTCTGGCCCACGACTTCGCCGTTCTTGTACACAAGAATCGTCGGGATGCCGCGAATGCCGTTTTCGGAGGCGATGGCGCTGCTCTCGTCCACGTTGTACTTGGCGATCAGGGCCTTGCCGTCATAGTCGTCGGCAGCCTGGTCAAGGAGCGGTGCCACCATGCGGCAGGGGCCGCACCAGGGGGCCCAGAAATCGACGAAGACAGGCTTGTCGGTCACGGACTTGACGGCATCGGAAAAGTTGGAATCGTTTACTTCACGGATTTTTTCATTCATGATTTTTTCCTTTTATCGGGGTTGAAACAAGGTAAAAAATACAGCAATCAGTTCAGTTCCCGTCGCTTTCTGCTGGTCGCGATCTGCAGCGGAGGAAATTCGCAAAAGCAGACGAGCGGCGTTCCCAAAACAGCAATGGGAAAAACAGCAGGGTGAATCAGCGAAGCCGGGACAGGAAGATCATCGGAGCGCTTTTCAACGGCCTCTCACCGAAGGATTCCGGATTGGAGGCCAGCGCGTTTAGTGGCGAGAACTATAACAAAAAATCCGGCGCGAGGAACACATCTTTGTGAAGAAGTGCAACAGCGCGCCGGAGCGTATTGCGCAGGGGCGAATTATCTTGCGTCGCTCTTCTTGTAACGGCGCTCCAAAAGGGCGATGAGCTGGGTGATCGTGAGCGTCATGAGAAGGTAGAGCATCGCAACTGCCGTCCAGATCTCGAGCGATCCGTAGGTCTCGGCGATGATGAGTTGGCCCGAGCGGGTGAGTTCCTCAAAGCCGATCACCGACACGAGAGACGAGTCCTTCAGCATGGCGATGAATTCGTTGCCGAGTGGCGGAATGATGCGCTTGAATGCCTGAGGCAGGATGATGTAGCGCATGGTCTGGGACCAGTTCATGCCGAGCGAGAGCCCGGCACGCATCTGGCCGATTTCAATCGATTGAATGCCTGCGCGGAAGATTTCGGCGATGTAGGCTCCCGAGTTGATTGAGCAGGCCGCTACGGCGGCGACAAATGGATCGATCCGGCGACCCAGAATGGCCGGCAGGGCGAAGTAGATGATGAAGATCTGCACGAGCAGGGGCGTGCCGCGGATGAAGTCCACATAGATCTTTGCAAGCCACTTGAGCGGGGAGAAGTTGCTGAGCTGCGCCAGAGCTGCAATCAATCCCAGCACCAGGCCGAGGCCAACGGCCAGAGCCGTGATTTCAAGGGTGACGCCGGCGCCGCGAATCAAAAGCGGCAGCGAGTTCAGGATAAGCGAGAGGTCGTATTCCATTGTTCTTATCAAGATATGGGGTGAACTCCCGGATCAGTGCCGGGAACCCAGAAGGGGGAATTCTAGGGAATATCGCAATGATGAGTGTGAAAAAAAATCGCGCCGGGCGATCCTGACAAAACAAATAGGATCGATCCCCTATGCCGTGCTAGATCGGCGCAGATCGATCCTATCGGGTCGGGCTAGCCTACTGGCAGCCCGACGGGAGTGTGCTGAGCCCCTTTCTACTCGGGACGAAGCGCAGGGAAGAGCAGTACTTCACGGATGGAGGCGGCATCCGTGAGCAGCATCACGAAGCGGTCGATGCCGATGCCGCAGCCAGCGGTCGGAGGCAGACCGTACTCCAGGGCGCGGATGAAATCCGCGTCATAGAACATGGCCTCATCGTCGCCGTGGCTCTTGGCGTCAGCCTGGGCCTTGAAGCGGCTTGCCTGATCGTCCGGATCATTGAGCTCGGAGAAGCCGTTCGCGGTTTCGCGCCCGTAGATGAAGAGTTCGAACCGATCCGTGAGTTCGGGGTTCTTGTCATTGGCGCGGGCAAGCGGGCTGATTTCAACCGGGTAGTCGACAATGAAGGTCGGCTGAATCAGTTTGCTCTCGGCAACTTCCTCAAAAAGCGCCATCACGAGGGCGCCAAGGCCGACCCATTCGGGCTGCGGAGCCTTCAGGCGCACGAGTTCGGAGCGAAGGAACTCCTCGTCCTGAAGATTTGCCTCGGTGTACCGGGGGGCGTACTTCATGATGGCCTGCTGCGGAGTGAGCCGGGTGAAGGGCTTCGAGAGGTCGATCGTCGTGCCCTGGTAGTTGATGACGGCCGAGCCCGTTGCTGCGACGGCAACCGAGCGCAGGAGTTCCTCGGTGTATTCCATCTGGTCCTGATAGGTCCAGTAGGTGCA
>DNLN01000173.1:0-9589 GCA_003488465.1 Sutterella sp.
GCCTCGGCGAGCCCGCCGCCAAGACGCTCATGGAGAACGGAACGGTGCGATACACCTACTCCCAGCAGCCCTTCGGGCAGGAGGTTTGGTGGCTCTTTTTTGACCAGAACGGACGGCTTGTCGCCCGCGAGCAGGGATTGCAGGAAAGGTTTTTCACGATCCCCAAGTTCGGCGTCTGGACCGAAAAGGACATCTGGGCGTTTTGGGGCCGGTGCGCCCAGGAGTACGATTTTCCGCTTGTTGGCGAGCACGCCTGGATGTACCGCTTCAAGGATGAGGGCAATTTCGACATGGCCGTCTGGCCGCAGTTCGACAAGGATGGCATTCTGAGGAGCCTGGACATCACCGAGGATCCCTGGAAGAGCGACTTTGATTCCGACACATGGTTTTGATACGGGCTGGTTCCGAGTCGGTACAATTGCGCGCTCATGGTAAAAACCCTGATGGATAAGGAGAACTCGTTGTGGAGTGGCTTTGTGATCTGCTCATGAACCTTAACTGGTCTGCCGTGGGGCAGATCATCATGATTGATGTGCTGCTGGGCGGCGACAATGCCGTGGTGATTGCGCTCGCCTGCCGTAATCTGCCTCCGGAGCAACGCATGAAGGGTGTTTTCTGGGGCACGTTCGGTGCGATTACGTTGCGCGTTGTGCTGATTACCTTTGCCGTGCTGCTCCTCGATCTGCCGTTCCTCAAGGTGGTGGGCGGGGCGCTCCTGCTCTGGATTGGCGTGAAGCTTCTGCTTCCCGAGGAGGAGGTTGACGTTTCGTCCAAGGTGAAGGCGGCCTCGAAGCTTTTTGACGCCATCAAGACGATCATCATCGCGGACTTCGTGATGAGCCTTGACAACGTGATTGCCATTGCGGGCGCCGCGGACCAGGCGCACGATGAACATCAGACGCTGCTCGTGATTTTCGGTCTGCTGGTTTCCGTGCCCTTCATCGTGGGCGGCAGCCAGGTGATTTTGAAGCTCATCGACCGATTCCCGATCATCGTGTGGTTCGGCGGCGGATTGCTCGGCTGGATCGCGGGAGGCCTGTTCGCTTCAGACGGCTGGGTGGTGCAGCAGTTCCCGCAGGTGGCCGGATTGGTCCTTCCGTTTGAAATCGCGGGTGCTGCGCTCGTGGTGACGATCGGCCTCGTACTTTTCTTGCGAACCAAGCGAAAAAAGCAACAGCAGGGAGAGCAGAACTAAGACGGAAAGCCGCGGCCGCGAACAGAGATTTCAGCCGCGGTTTTTTTGTGAAGTGAAGGAACAAAAAAGGAAGCAATGTCCGGGGACATCAAAGAGAAAACGATCTTTCTAGCCGATTACGCGGCGCGCCTCATGGCGGTCGGCTGCCAGAGCACACGCGTGCTCAGCAATGCCGCGATCATTGCCGAAGCCTTCGGGCTCAAGATGAACATGATTCTCTTCTCGAGGTCGCTCTCGCTCACGCTGCACGACGAAGAGATGCAGGCCTATACCTATGTGAAGCATGTTCCTGGCGAGAGCGTGAATTTTCGTCTCAACAGCGAGCTTTGCGCCCTTGCGTGGCAGACGCTCGATGAGCATCTTGCGCTTGCCGAGGTGCGGCGCCGGTACGAGAGCATCATCTCCCAGCCAAGGTCTGCACACTGGAAGACTTTCCTTGTTGCCGCACTTGCCAATGCGTGTCTGTGCAGAATCTTTGGCGGCAACTTCTGCTCGATGCTGATCGTGCTTGCGGCAACGATCGCGGGCGTTCTCATCCGGCATGCGCTTTTGAAGCGCCATCTCAACCCCTTGGGCGTCTTTCTCATCTGCGCCTGCGTGAGCTCGCTCATAGCCTCGACGGATTTCCTGTTCATCCACGGCGGCACGGAGGATGTGACGCTCGCCACATCGATCCTCTACCTGATTCCCGGCATCGTGCTCATCAATGGCGTCATGGATCTCATCGATCACCATACGCTCAACGGCATAGCGCGCCTCACGCATGCCATGATTCTCGTGCTCAGCATCTCCATGGGACTCATGGTGACACTCGGCGTGACCGGCATCAGTCAGGTGGGGCTCGAGCATGAGCCAGCGGCAAGTCTTCTTGCGGAGTATCTTGTCTGCGCGCCGTTTGCGGCCATTGCCGGCATGGGTTTTGCGATTGTCTGCAATCCGCCGCGGCGCGCCCTGTGGTGCTGCGGGTTCCTCGCGCTCACCGCGTTTTCAGTGCGCTTTGTCCTCATGAACCATGCCGGACTCGATCAGGCGACGTCGTCAGCTGTCGCCGGGCTCGTGGTCGGCATGCTCTCGGTGCCGATCAGCATGCGGATCCACTGCCCGAGCGAAACATTTGCCTTCACGTCGCTTCTGCCGCTTGTGCCCGGCATGGTGGCCTACCAGGCGGTCGCCGATCTTGTGTTCATCATGACAAAGAGCGAACTTGAGGCCGCCCAGTACGTGATTCAGTTCTTCCAGAATGCAACGCTGGTGTCACTGGCGATTTTCGGTATGACGGCGGGCTGCATCGCTCCGATTCTCGTGTTCCGCAACCGGACTTATTCGGTGACGAGAAAGGTCGGCGGGAAAGCCGCGAAGGCGTAAGAAAAAGGCCTCCTGCCACGAAAGGCAGGAGACCCGTATCTGGTGCCCCCAGTCTGACTCGAACAGACAACCTACTGATTACAAATCAGTTGCGCTACCAATTACGCTATGGAGGCGAGGAGGCGGCATTGTAGCACAGCACTCGCTTTGCTCAGAGTTTGGTGAAGGTGGGGAGGTCGTCTTCGGCTGCGGCTTCGGGCGCCTTGTTCTCCGGTCGCTCACTCTTTGTTTCGAGCACCGGGAAATAGCTCACAAGCGAGGTGTCTTCCTTGGGAAAGATCGCCGCGATCCGGCCGAGCGGAATCTGCAGTTCGCGCACATGCTCGCCAAAGCGAGCCTCAAATGTGAGCCACTCGGCGGTCATCTCAAAGTTGTGCGTGGCTTCCGAGTGAACGCACAGCGTGATCGTTCCGTCCTTGGTGACGAACTCGCGCGGAACAACGGTGAAATCATCGACAGCGACCAGCATGTAGGGCGTATAGCCCTGGTCTTCGGTCCAGGAAAGCAGTGCGCTGATCAGGTACGACTTGAAATCCGGACGAGACAGAGGAATTACCAGCGTTCCCTGCGATGACATGGTGTTGCTCCAGAAAATGAAAAAGGGGGAAGTTGCCTTCCCCCGTGAAGTGTAGTCCTATCGGCGCATCACTTTTTCCGACGGCGTCATGGAATCGATGAATGCGGGCCGTGCGAAGACGCGCTCGGCGTACTTCAGAAGCGAAGAGGCGGTCTTTGGCAGATCGATGCCGTAGTAGCCGAGGCGCCACAGAAGCGGCGCGATCGTGATGTCGAGCATCGTGAAGTCGCTCCCCATCAGATAGGTGTTCTTGTCAAAGATCGGCGCAATCTGCGTGAGCTGCTGGGCGATCTGGTGCCGGGCGATGGACTTTCTCTTTTCCGTCTCGTTGCGGTTCTCAAGAACGCGCACGAAGCTGAAGAGTTCGCGCTCGAACGTGTAGATGAAAAGCCGTGCACGGGCGCGCATGATGGGATCGGCCGGCATCAGCTGCGGGTGCGGGAAGCGCTCGTCGATGTATTCATTGATGATGGTGGACTGGTACAGGGTGAGGTCGCGCTCGATCAGGATGGGCACCTCGCCGTAGGGATTCATGGCATCGATTTCGGGCGGCTTGTTGTACATGTCGATGTCATTGACTTCAAAGTCGCAGCCCTTTTCATGAAGGACAAAACGGCAGCGGTGGGAGAACGGGTCAGTCGAGCCCGAATACAAAACCATCATGAGTGGAAAATCCTCTAAAAAAGCAAAGAATGATTGAATGCGCTAATCTGCGTCCACAGAGCGTGCAATTTTAGAGGAACTCCGCGATTTTCGCATAAAATCGGTCACAACATACTGATTTTTCAAGCGAAATCAGGTTTCTCGCGTGGCGCTCCTGTCTTATATTAAAAGAGGTATTTGCAATGGGATTTATCAAGGAATTCAGAGATTTCATCTCGCGCGGCAACGTGATTGATCTCGCAGTCGGCGTGATCATCGGCGCGGCCTTCTCGGCGATCGTCAACAGCCTTGTCAAGGATATCGTCAACCCGATCATTGGTATTCTTGTTGGCAAGCCGGACTTCACAAACCTGTTCATCGTGCTCAAGGAACCTGCCAACTACGCAGGCCCCCAGACGTATGAAGCGCTTGTCAAGGCGGGGGCGACCGTCTTTGGCTATGGCGCGTTCCTTACTGCCGTCATCCAGTTCCTGCTCCTTGCCTTTGTCATCTTCTGGTTGGTGAAGATCGTGACCGGGGCGCAGAAGAAGGTTGCCGATGCGCTCAAGAAGGAAGAGGCCGAAAAGAAGGCCGCCGAGGCTGCGGCTCCTGCGCCCACTCCCGAGGACATCATCCTGTTGCGCGAGATCCGTGACGCGCTGAAGAATAAGTAATACAAAACCAAAAAACGGACCGCCCTCCGGTTGTGTTCTGATCGGGTGGCGGCGAGAGCCCTGCCGTTTTCGCGAGCGGCGGGGGTTTGTTTTCTCCCGGGCCAGGGACTGCTCTCGCTGGACCTCGTCAGGGCGGTTTCCCCGCTTCTGATTGCAGGGGATCTATGCGTCAAAAGGTAGCCGTGGGTACGGGATGCGGCTGGAACAGGTTCTCCTGCAATGATCTCAGGGCGGCGATTCCTGAGTGGTCAAGGCTGTGTATCGTCATATGCATAAGTCGATCGAAAAAGTGAAGTTATGGGGACGTGAATTTGGCAGCGAGAAAACCGCTGCTGGTCGCCACTGGAGGCCTAGTCTGCCGCGCAAGGCGCAGATTTTGGTGACACACTGAGCTCAGTAAGTTCAGAATTTCTTATTTTGAGATCGACATGGAGGAGGATGGGTGAATGACACTTTGAAAGGGGGGGGTGGAGACTGAGCCGGAGGGGTGGGGCACGGAGGATGCAAATGCATTTATCGCCGTAATCACATATAGGCTAGAGAAACTGCAAAATATAATTCGCAAAGACGATAAAATATCAGCAATCAAATATTAAATTATGAAGAACTTCGAAAGATAAAAAAGCTCAGACTATGATTTGCGGTTTATGCAATTGCGATGTTGAGGTTGACTGATGAGAACGCAAGAGTTCCCGGAGCTATTTCAGAAGCATTGGATTTGATAAATAAATAAGTAAAACTTACTATGAACGGAACTGGCAAGGGGCGCTACCCTCCCCTGCCCCCTGGGGAGACCGGGGCATGAACGGCACCCAAAACACAGAGAGGGCGGAGCGCTCACAAAGAGTCCAGCGGGGCTACCCCGTGAGCTAGACAGGGTTGTCGATGTCGACGAACGTGACATCAATGCCGAAGGTTTTATGGATGTGCTCGCCAAGAGCGCGCACTCCATAACGCTCAGTCGCGTGGTGGCCGCTGCTGATGTAGGGGATGCCAAGTTCGCGCGCGATGAGGGTCGTGCGCTCGCTGATCTCGCCCGAGATGAAGCAGTCGGCCCCGGCTTCGAACGCGTCCTCGAGCATGTCCTGACCGCCGCCAGAGCACCAGGCCACGCGAGTGACAATTCGGTCGCCATCGCCGACAAGAAGCGGCTTTCTGCGTAATACAGAATCAATTTTCATCGCGAGGCTTCTAGCCGTTCCGCAACCGCCGCTGTCTCCGATCCAGCCCAGGTTCATCTCGCCGAAACGGCCTTCTGGGGTAAAGCCCAGCGCGGCTCCAAGGAGTGCATTGTTGCCAAGAGTCGGGTGATCGTCGAGCGGCAGATGGTAGGCGATGAGATTCATGTCGGCGGCAAGAATCTCGGCGATCCGTCCGCGCCTCACGCCCGTAATGCGGGGGTCATCTCGCTTCCAGAACCATCCGTGATGCACAAGGATCGTGTCGGCGCCAAGAAGCCGCGCCTTCTCGATGAGCTCAAGGCTCGCGGAAACGCCGGTGACAATATGGCGGATGTCCCTTTGCCCCTCGACCTGAAGTCCGTTTGGAGCGTAGTCCCGGTAGTTTTCCGGATGCAGCAGATCGTCAAGGGCTGCAAGCAGTACATTTCTGTCCATATGGTTAGCCTCAAAGAATCGTGAGCACCTCGGAGAGCGGCATGCGGGATTTCGGACGCGTGGCGTTGGCGTCGTTCTCTGATCGGTAGCCGAGCGAAACGCAGAAGACGGTTGCAAGGTTCGTGTCCTTAAGCCCCAGGATCTCGTCCATCTTGTCCTGATACAGGCCCTCGATCGGCGTCGCGTCAATGCCCATTTCGGCGGCAGCAAGAAGGAGGAACCCCATGGCGATGTACGCTTGGTGCGCCATCCACACGCGGGCGTCCTTGAGATCGTTCTGATGCATGTGCGCGAACTGACGGCGTCCGGCATCGACATTGGCGGCGGCGTCCTCGCGAGTGAAGCGGCCGTCCGCGACTTCCTGCTCGATCACGCGATCAAGATACGGTTCGGTGACGGACTTTTGCGCGGCAAAGACATAGGTCACGGAGGCGTTAAGCACACGATCGCGGTTGAAGTCCATGATGGCGGGGAGAAGCTTCTCGCGAGCCTCGCGCGTTGAGGCCTCAAAAAAGTGCCAGGGCTGAAGATTGACGCTTGAGGGGCAGAGGCGCAGCACTTCACGCAATGCGGCGAGGTCTTTATCGCTGATCGGCTTGCCGGCGTTGTAATGTTTGGCCGTTGAACGGGCGCGGATGGTGTCAAGGATGCTCATGGGGAAATCCTTTCAAAAAGAGAGGGAGCCATGCGCAGAGTCTACCGCCTCTTTGTGCGGATTCTTCGAGCCAGTCGGGCGTGTCAGGCGGGATTTTGTCCAACCGTGCAGCGCTCGTTGCCGCCCAGGTCGCGGACGGTGCGACAGGATGCGAACCCGCAGGCTTGAAGGATGCTCCGCACGGCCTCCCCTTGATCGTATCCGTGCTCGAGAACGAGATATCCCCCGGGGGTGAGATGACTTCGCGCATTCGAAGCGATTTCACGGATGTCGGAGAGGCCGTCTACGCCGTCCGTGAGTGCATCGATCGGTTCGTACTTGAGCGCCTCGAGGTGCTCGTCTCCGGGTTCGATGTAGGGAGGATTGGACACGATGAGATCGTAGAGGGCATCGGCGGGAACCGCTTCGAGCCAATTTCCAAGCGAAAAGCGGATCCTGGCGGCATCAAGCCGCTCTGCATTTTGTTTGGCTACCGCAAGTGCCTCGGGGCTTGCATCCGTTGCATGCACCGTCGCATCGGGTCGCTCAAGGGCGATGGTGACGGCAATGCATCCGCTGCCGGTGCCTAGTTCCAGAATTCTTGGATTAGGCACGGAGCCCATGAGAGAAAGCGCCGTTTCCACAACCGTTTCCGTATCGGGCCGAGGGATTAGAACGGCGCTCGTCACAAGGAAATCGCGGCTCCAAAACGCCTGCAGACCGGTGAGATAGGGAATGGGGCAGCCGGCGGCGGCCTTCTCAAGAATCGATAGGAAGCGCCGCTCGTCGGCGTCAGAGACCTCCCGCTCGGGGTGGGCGATGAAGGATTCCTTCGGGGCGCCGAGCACTGAGGAGAGCAGGATGCGCGCATCCGTGCGGGCGACGCGCCCGGATGCCGCTCTGAGAAGCTCGGCGACCGTGGACATCAGTTCTCGCCAAGCTGCGCGAGAAGCTCGGCCTGGTGCTCGGTGACAAGCGCCGAGATGATCTCTTCGAGATCGCCGTCCATGATGGAATCGAGCTTGTAGAGCGTGAGATTGATGCGGTGGTCCGTGACGCGCCCCTGGGGATAGTTGTAGGTCCGGATGCGCTCGCTTCTGTCGCCGGACCCCACAAGGCTCTTCCTCGTGCTTGCCTCTTCGGCCTGCTGCTTGGCGACCTCGGCCGCATAAAGGCGGCTTGCGAGCACCTGCAGGGCGCGCTCCTTGTTCTGGCGCTGGCTGCGCTCGTCCTGGCATTCGACCACCATGCCGGTCGGCAGATGCGTGATGCGCACAGCCGAGTCGGTCTTCTGAACGTGCTGGCCGCCGGCGCCCGACGCGCGGTAGACGTCAATGCGAAGATCCGCGGGATCGATCTTGACCGCCTCGACCTCGTCCATTTCGGGAAGGATCGCGACGGTGCAGGCCGAGGTGTGGATGCGGCCTGCGGCTTCCGTTTCGGGAACGCGCTGGACGCGGTGCCCGCCGGACTCGAACTTGAGCTTTGAATAGGCTCCGTTGCCGATCACGCGGCAGATCACTTCGCGGTAGCCGCCAAGATCGCTCTCGTTCTTGCTCACGATCTCCACCGTCCAGCCCTGGCGCTCGGCGTAGCGGATGTACATGCGGAGCAGGTCGCCCGCAAAGAGCGCGGATTCGTCGCCGCCCGTGCCGGCGCGGATTTCAAGGAAGATGTTTCGGCTGTCGTTGGGGTCCTTCGGCAAAAGCAGCAGCTCGAGATCCTTTTCGAGCTGCTCGAGCGTTGCCTTTCCGGCCTGAATCTCCTCCTGTGCGAATTCGGCCATGTCCTTGTCCGAGAGCATCTCCTTGGCGGCTTCAATATCGCCTTCGGCCTTCTCGTAGGCCTTCATCTTCATGGCAACGGGTTCGATCTCCGCTCTTTCCTGGGAGAGCGAGCGGAAGCGGTTCAGATCATCCGCCGCATCGGGAGCGGCGAGCATGGCATCGATTTCTTCAAGGCGCAGGCAAAGGCTCTTCAGCCGGCTGCGCATGGATTCTTTCATCATGACGGGAAATTCTGAAACGAGTGACGGCAAAGGCGTGCGGTGCACGGCCTTTCCCAAAAAGTAGCGCGGATTGTAAAGGAGATCTCAGCTAAAGGCCGCGACCGCTGTAGAAATGGCTGAGGATCGAGGCAACGTGTTCGCGCTCGGCATCCGTGAGTCCCTTTGCATCGCGCAAAAGCACCGTGGGATCATGAATGAGCTTGTGCGTGAGGGTGCGGACAAGCTCGTCGATGACGGCTTCGGGGTCCTGTCCCTGGTGAATCGCCTTCTTAGCCTTGTCGGCCAGGCCTTGGGCCATCAGTTCGGCGCGGCTTCTCACGGTCGTGATGGAGGGCACGGAATCGCGCATCGCAAGCCAGCGCTCAAAATCGTGCACATGCCCAGAGATCATGGCATCAGCCTGCACGACTGCATTCTGGCGGGATTCCTTTCCCTGGGCGACGACGGCTCCGAGCTCGTCCATCGTGTACACGAAGACGTCATTGAGGCGCGAGACTTCGGGCTCCACGTCGCGGGGCACCGCGAGGTCCACGATGCAGATCGGGCGGTGGCGGCGCGCCTTGATGGAGCGCTCGATCATGCCGTATCCGATGATGGGCAGGGCTGAGGCCGTGCACGACACGATGATGTCGTAGCGGTCGATCTGCCCGGGCAGATCCTGCAGCCGGATGGATTGACCGTTGTAGCGGGCGGCAAGCGCCTGGCCGCGGTCAAGCGAGCGGTTTGCAACCGTCATGGAGGCGGGATTCTGGGCGCTGAAGTGTGCGGCGCACAGTTCAATCATTTCACCGGCGCCGACAAAAAGCACGTGGCTCTTGTCAAGAGCGCCGAAGAGCCGCATCGAAAGCCGTACGGCAGCCGCAGCAAGGCTCACGGAA
>DNLN01000173.1:9650-9854 GCA_003488465.1 Sutterella sp.
GAGCCGATGGCAGTCGAGGAGCGCACCTGCTTGGCAACCGAGAACGCTTGCTGAAAGAGGTGGTTGAGCATCAGGCCGAGCCCGCCGCAACGGCGTGCTTCAGCAACGGCTTTCTTGAACTGCCCCACGATCTGGGTTTCGCCAAGCACCATCGAATCGATCCCGGAGACCACCCGATAGACGTGGCGCGCGGCTTCGGCTCGG
>DNLN01000031.1:0-4038 GCA_003488465.1 Sutterella sp.
GCCGCGCTCATGGATCTGGTGCTGGGCAAGCTGCCTGATGACGAAGATGGCGAGGAGCAGGCCGAGGGTGCTTCCGAAGACGCTCCGCAACGGATCAAGGTGGCTGTGGCAGGCCGCCCCAATGTCGGCAAGAGCACGCTCATCAACGCACTCATTGGCGAGGACCGGGTTATCGCGTTCGACATGCCGGGCACGACGCGCGACGCAATCAAGGTCGACTTTGAAGTGGATGGGCAGCCTTTCCGGCTAATCGATACGGCGGGCCTTCGCAAGAAGGGCAAGGTTTTTGAAGCGATCGAGAAGTTTTCGGTCATCAAGACGCTTCAGGCGATCGAGCAGAGCAACGTCGTGATCCTTGTTCTTGATGCCGTCGACGGCATCAGCACGCATGATGCACACATTGCCGGGTTCGCTCTTGAGTCTGGCCGGGCCCTGGTGGTTGCAATCAATAAGTGGGACGGCGTGGACAGCTACAAGAGAAAGCTCGTCGACAACGATCTTGAGACCAAGTTCCACTTCCTCAAGTGGGCGCGGTTCATTCATATCTCGGCACTGAAGAGAAACGGCCTCAATCATCTGATGAAGGCCGTGAGGGATGCGCATGCCGCAAGCTTTGCCAAGCTCTCGACCCCCAAGCTTACGCGCGCCATGATGGCGGCAGTCGAGCAGCAGCAGCCCGCAAGAAGCGGCAGACTTCGACCGAAGCTTCGCTATGCGCACCAGGGCGGAATGAATCCGCCTGTAATCGTGATTCATGGCAACAGCCTGCAGGCGGTCTCGGACAGTTACAAGCGCTATCTTGAGGGCGTGTTCCGCGATACGTTCGATCTGGCGGGCACCCCTCTGAGGGTTGAGTTCCGAACGAACAAGAATCCGTATGCAGATGGAGAGGACAAGCGCTGAATCTAGGCGGTTTGCCGGATTGTCGGCGTACAGATTTGCTTTATCATTGGCAGGCCGGACAAGGTCCTGGTGTGGCGGTGTCAATTGATTTTCCTACGAATTGATCCGCCGATTGGAAAAAAGTGGCCTTGAGCGCACGGTTTTGCGGCTCAGGTTTCTAGTGATTTGGAGAATAATAAAAATGGCAGGCACGAACAAAGGACAGCTGTTACAAGATCCGTTTCTGAACGCACTGCGCAAGGATCACATTCCCGTTTCCATCTATTTGGTGAACGGCATCAAGTTGCAGGGGCAGGTTGAGTCCTTCGACCAATATGTTGTTCTTCTCAGAAACACGGTGACCCAGATGGTGTACAAGCACGCCATCAGCACGGTCGTTCCGACTCGAGCGGTCAATCTGCCGAATCTTGTTGATCAGGACGAGTAGGATTTGACCAAATTTCAGTTTGACAGTGCGCGGGAGGCCGAGCCCACCCGCGCATTTCTTGTCACGGTCTGCATGGGACGCTCCCAGCCCTTTGATGCGGGCGAGGAGCTAAGCGAACTGGTCCGATCCGACAACATGGAACCGGTCGGGCTGATGAGTGCGAGAAGGGACAAGCCCGATCCCGCGACTTATCTTGGAAGCGGAAAGATCGAGGAAATCGCGGGGCTCGCAAAGGCTTCGGGCGCTGATGTGATCGTGTTCGATGCGGCGCTTTCGGCTGCGCAGGAGCGCAATATTGCTCAGGCGAGCGAACTGGCCGTAATGGATCGCACGGAACTCATCCTGCAGATCTTTCAGAGGCGCGCCAAGAGCCGTGAAGGGCGGCTGCAGGTGGAACTGGCAAGGCTCGAGCATCTTGCGACGCGGCTTGTGCGTGGCTGGACGCACCTTGAGCGCCAGAGAGGCGGCCTTGGCAAGACCGGCGGCCCCGGTGAAAAGCAGATCGAGCTTGACCGGCGCATGATCGGCAAGCGGGTCAAGATGCTGCGCGAGCAGCTTAAAAAGCTGCAGAGGCAGCGAAATACCCAGAGGAAGGCGAGAGAAGCGGGCGAGGCGGTCACGGTGTCCCTGGTGGGCTACACCAATGCCGGCAAGAGCACGCTTTTTAACGCGCTCACCCGCTCGGAGATCTATGCGGCCGATCAGCTCTTTGCCACACTCGATACGACGGCGCGCAAGTGCTGGGTGCGGGACGGCCGGACGGTCGTGCTCTCGGACACCGTAGGGTTCATCCGCGGGCTTCCGACACAGCTTGTCGAGGCCTTCAAGTCCACGCTCGATGAAACTGTTCATGCGGACATCCTGCTGCATGTCGTGGATTCGAGTTCGGCGGCAAGAGATGAGCAGATAGCCTCCGTGAACGCAGTTCTTGCACAGATCCATGCCGATGACATTCCGGTCATCATGGTGCTCAACAAAATCGATGCCTCGGGACTGCCGCAGCAGACGCTTCGGCATCCTGACGGACGGGTGAAGTCCGTTTCCGTGAGCGCCGTGACCGGGGAAGGGCTCGATGCGCTCAGAGCGGCTCTGGATGAGGCAGCTGGCGAGATTGTCGAGCAAAAGGCAAGGGCTCCGCGGGATCTCGAGCCATGGGAGCTTGAAGCCGAACGGCAAAGCGTGAGTGACGAGCAGGCGCTCCGCGATCTCGAAGCGATGATCTGAGCTTGTGGAGAGCACGGGCGCACACGTCCTGTTCTCTTGGTACACTCGCAAAACATTTGGTCCGAAGGCCGAAAGACTTTTCTGACCACGAACGGATAATTAATTGGATTTAAAACACGATTGGGGACAGACACATGCCTTTGAATGACCCGCATTGGGGACGCGGCCCGTCGGAGGACTCCAAGCAGTCCGGGCGGGAGGATCCGGTGCAGAACGACAGCGCCCAGCCGCCGCAGAATACCGAACAGCCCGAGAAAGAGAACCGCGGTGAGCGGCGTTCCGATCCGAAGGGCTCGGATCTTGATGAACTTTGGAATGAATTCAACAAGACGATCCAGGGACTCCTGAACGGAGGCCGGAGCGGTCAGCAGAACGGCGCGCGCGAGCGGCAGAGTTTCGAGCAGCCCGAGCAGCCCGAGGAGCCCGAGGAGCGTCCTTGGCAGGGAGGCGGTTCCGAGCCGCCAGAGACTCCGGGGCGTATCGAGGAGCGGCGCGGCTATCCGCTGCCTCTTGGCGGCTCTCCCGTGAAGGGCATCATCGGAGCCGTGGTGCTTGGTGTGCTTGCCTGGGCTGCAAGCGGCTTTTACATTGTTCCCGAAGGCCAGATCGGCGTGGTTACGACGTTTGGCAAGTACACTCGGGACGCTTCTGCCGGCTTTAGCTGGCGCATGCCCTGGCCGATCCAGGATGTTGAGATCGTCGATATCTCGAGCGTTCGCAAGGCTGAGATCGGTATTTATGGCGGAGCGCAGCGCCTGAAGGAAGCGCTGATGCTGACCGATGACGAGAATATCGTGGATGTTCAGTTCAACGTGCAGTACCGAATCAAGACGGGCTTTGCCAAGGATTACCTGTTCAGAACGCGCGCGCCGGACGAATCCGTGCGGCAGGCGGCCGAAAGCGCCATGCGTGAAGTGGTGGGACGCAAGGCGATGGACTCGGTGCTCTTTGAGAGCAAGCAGGAGATCGCCCGTGATGTGCGGCAGATCATGCAGAGCATGCTTGACCGCTATCAGACAGGCATCGATGTGATGAGCGTTGCCATCCAGAATGCCCAGCCGCCCGAGCAGGTGCAGGCCGCCTTCAACGACGCCGTCAAGGCTGGTCAGGACCGGGAGCGCCAGATCAACGAAGGCCAGGCCTACCAGAATGCCGTGGTGCCGATCGCCAAGGGTAAGGCGTCACGCCTGAAGCAGGAGGCCGAGGGCTACAAGGCGAGGGTCGTTGAGACCGCCAAGGGCGATGCCGAGCGCTTCTCCCGGGTGCTTGCCCAGTACGAGCAGGCTCCGCGCGTCACGCGCGATCGCATGTACATCGATGCGATGGGTGAGATCCTCTCCAGCACGCGCAAGATCTTTGTCGATGCAGGCAACGGCAGCAATCTGCTGTATCTGCCGCTTGACAAGCTTGTGTCGGGGACGTCTGCCGATGCCGCGGCCGCCGTGAAGGAGTCCGCTGCCCAGGCCTCTCAGGCCGGAGCAGCG
>DNLN01000031.1:4105-16273 GCA_003488465.1 Sutterella sp.
GCGGCAAGCGTCTCGAAGAGTCCGAGCGTCGAATCGATTGATCCGCGCGAGCTTCTTCGCAACCGTACGCGCTAAAGCAGGGGAGAGGACAACATGAGAAAGATGAATGCATTGGTGATCCTTGCCCTTGTCGTTGTAGGGATCGCAAAGCTTTGCCTTTATACCGTTGGTGAGCGCGAATATGCGCTCGTGTTCATGCTGGGCGAACTCACCGAGGTCGTGTCTACGCCGGGTCTTCGCGTCAAAATGCCTGCTCCGTTGCAGAACGTGGTTTATCTTGACAAGCGCATCCTTACCATGGATACGCCAGAGGCCGATCTTGTGCAGACGAGCGAAAAGAAGAATCTGCTCATCGACTCGTTCGTGAAGTGGCGCATTGAGGATGCAAGACGCTACTGGGTGTCCTTCCAGGGCTCTGAGCGTGCTGCCGAGGATCGTCTTTCTGCCTTGCTGCGCGATGCGCTTAACCAGACCGTGAACCGCAGGACGGTGAACGCAATCACCTCGCGCGAGCGTGACAAGGCGATGCTCGAGATCCGCACCTCGCTCCAGGAACGCGTGAAGGACGTGGGCATCCAGATCGTTGACGTGCGTCTGAAGCGTGTTGACTTCACGCCGCAGATTTCCGAGTCCGTCTATCGCCGCATGGAGGCTGAGCGCAAGCGCGTTGCAAGCGAAGAGCGCAGCACGGGTGCGGCCGAGGCCGAGAAGATTCGCGCAAGCGCCGACAGACAGAGCGAGGTGATTCTTGCCGAGGCCTATCGCGACGCCCAGAAGATCAAGGGCGAGGGCGACGCTCAGGCGACGGCGCTCTACGCAAAGTCCTTCGGCGCCGCCCCCGAGTTTGCCAAGTTCTACCGCAGCCTTGAGAAGTACCGCGAGAGCTTCGGCAAGTCTTCGGACATGATGGTTGTGGATTCAAGCAGCGAGTTCTTCTCCTATCTGAAGAAGTCTGAGAAATGAAGGTCGTACTGCTTGCCCTGGGATTCATGCTGGTCTTCGAGGGGCTGATGCCGATGATTGCCCCGGAGAAATGGCAGATGCTCCTGAAGCAGCTTTCGGCTGAATCCCCGGACCTCGTTAGAAAAGTGGCCATGGCGATGATCTGCCTAGGGCTGATGGTCGTCTGGCTTGTCATGGAGCTGTTATGACTGTCTGGTTGTTGCCTGACAATATCGCGGACATGCTGCCGCGCCAGGCGCGCACGATGGAGCGCATGCGCAGAACCTGCCTGGATCTGTTTGAAGTGCACGGTTTTGAGCTCGTCAAGCCGCCGCTCATCGAGTATGCCGATTCGCTGCTCACGGGAAGCGGCCAGGACGTGACCAACAACATGTTCCAGTTCATGGACCAGACCAATGGACGCGTGGTGGGGATTCGTCCGGATATCACTCCGCAGATCGCCCGCATTGACGCGCACATCCTGAACCGCAAGTACGTGACGCGCCTTTGCTACGCAGGAAGCTGCCTGCATGCGCGCCCGATGCATCCGCTCGCCTCACGCGAACCCGAAGTGACCGGCTGCGAACTCTTTGGCGCGGAGGGCATTGAGGCTGATGTCGAGGTTCTGACTCTGGCTGTGAAAACGCTTCGGAAACTGGGCGTGGGGTCGGTGCACGTTGATATTGGACATGTCGGGATCGTGAGGGCTCTGCTTGCTTCGGGCAACGTGAAGGGCCGGATGCTCCAGGACATTCTGCGGGCGCTCAGGCACAAGGACCCGGTGGCGCTCTCTCAGGTGACACAGGGTCTTGACGGGGAGCTCGCACAGGCGCTCGAGACGCTTCGCGTGAACTTCGGCGGCATCGAAGTGCTGCAGGCGCTTCAGGACAAACTGCCGAAGATGGAGTCGATCAGGGCGGCGCTTGATGAGGTTCGGGTCATTTCCGAGAAGTGCGGGGCCGATGAGGTGAGCTTTGATTTTTGTGATGTGCACGGATACCAATACCTCACCGGCGTCACTTTTTCAGTTCATGTACCGCAATATACTCAAGCGGTTTTGCGCGGCGGGCGGTATGATGATGTCGGGCTGGCCTTCGGGCGGTCCCGCCCGGCCTGCGGCTTCACGGTCTATCTGAGAGCGCTCGCGGGCATTGCGGATTTCGAGGCGCCGCAGCACGAGGCTGTGGTTGCCCCGGCAGAGGCTGATCCCAGACTGGATGCGCTCGTAGAGAGACTGCGCGCGGCCGGTCGGATTGTTGTGCGCCTTCTGCCCGGTGAGCGGCTTGAGGATGTGGCCGAACACTTCATCGTGACGCATGAAATCGTGCGCACGGAGCAGGGATTTGAGCTGACGGCTCGCTAGAACTTATTGATCTTTTAGGAGTGAAAACGATGGCAAGGAATGTCGTGGTTGTGGGAGCCCAGTGGGGCGACGAAGGCAAGGGCAAGATCGTCGACTGGCTCTCTGAGAAGGCCGACGGTGTCGTGCGCTTCAATGGCGGCCACAATGCTGGACATACGCTCGTTGTCAACGGAGCGAAGACCATTCTGCGCCTGATTCCCTCAGGCATCCTCCATCCCGGCAAGCACTGCTATCTCGGCAACGGCGTTGTGCTTTCGCCGCAGGCGTTTTTCGCCGAGGTCGATGAGTTGAAGAGCCATGGCGTGGACTGCGAATCACGCTTGCATGTCTCAGGCAACTGCCCGCTCATCATGCCGTATCACATTGCGCTCGACCATGCCCGTGAGGCGGCGCTTGGTTCCAAGAAGATCGGCACGACCGGCCGTGGCATCGGTCCGGCCTATGAGGACAAGGTCGGCCGTCGCACTGTTCGCGTAGCCGATCTGTACAAGCCTGATTTCTTCGCCGAGCGCGTACGAGCCGTGATGGATCTGCACAATTTCATCCTGAAGAATTACCTGCATGCCGATACGCTCGACCCGCAGGCTGTCATCGACGAGGCGCTCTCCTACGCCGACCGTCTGGCTCCGATGGTGACCGACGTTTCTGAAACACTGAACAACTTGATGGCCGACGGCCGTCAGTTCCTCTTTGAGGGCGCCCAGGGCTCGATGCTCGACATCGACCACGGAACCTATCCGTTTGTGACGAGTTCCAACACGGTTGCCGGATCGGCAACCGCTGGTGCCGGCGTTGGCCCGGACAAGATCAGTTTCGTGCTCGGCATCACCAAGGCCTACTGCACGCGTGTCGGTTCGGGTCCATTCCCGACCGAGTTGAATGACGCCGTTGGCGAAGAGTTGCGCCGCAAGGGCAACGAGTTCGGCGCCGTGACCGGACGTCCCCGCCGCTGCGGCTGGTTCGACGGAGCTGCGCTGCGCCGTGCGGTGCAGATCAACGGCCTGAACGGCCTGGCCGTGATGAAGCTCGACGTCTTCGACGGTATGGAAAAGGTCAAGCTCGCCGTCGGCTACACTGTCGATGGCAAGCGCGTGGACGTGATGCCCTGTGGCGCGGATGCCGCAGCCAAGTGCGTGCCGATCTATGAAGAATTCGAAGGATGGCAGACCAGCACCTTCGGCATGACGCGCTGGGAGCAGCTGCCCAAGAGCGCCCAGAGCTATCTGAAGCGCCTGTCCGAGGTTGCTGGCTGTCCGATTGCCCTGGTGTCCACCGGACCGGATCGCAGCCAGACCATTTTGCTGAAGGATCCATTCCAGTAAGAGAAGGGGTTCTTCTAAAGGTATGGCGGTACGAGGAAGCGGTTTTGTCTAAGAGGCAGACCGCTTCTCGCGTTTAGAGAACGCAATTTTGTTTTTTGGGGAAAGACTCCGATGACCACACTTGATCATGAATATGTTTCCTGGACTCAGTACATTGACCTGTGCGAGAGGCTTGTCGCAAGAGTCGGCCTGAGCGGATGGAAGTTTGATTCGCTTATCTGCCTTGCGCGCGGCGGCATGCGCCCCGGTGACGTGTTTAGCCGCGTGTACGGAAAGCCTCTGGCAGTGCTTTCCACGAGTTCGTACCGCGAGGAGGCTGGAACCGTTCAGGGGGATCTGAGCATCTCCAAGCACATCACCGGCGTTGATGCGCTCAAGGGCAAGGTGCTTCTCGTGGACGATCTGTGTGATTCGGGCAAGACGATTTCCAAGGTGATCGTGCATCTGAAGCATGAGTTTCCCGAAATCGAGGAGATTCGCGTCGCCGCCATCTGGGTGAAGGCTCAGTCGGTTCTGCTGCCCGACTACTATGTGGTCAAGTTTGACGGCAATCCCTGGATTCATCAGCCGTTCGAATGCTACGACGACATTTCGATCGAACGGCACCTCGAGAACTGCCGCAAGAAGTTCGGAGAAGATCACATCTAGTGCTCGGTCGCTCTGCCTGAAGGGGGATGAAAAAATCCCCCTTTGGGTTAGTTCCTTTTCCCGAGGAATTGTTCCGGGAAACTCTCTAGCATTCGCCTTTGCTCCTTGCGGCTGCAAGACTCCGGTTCTCCTGCCGCAGATCGGCCGCAAGGCATGTACTGACCGCCCCTTCAGTAGGAGAATGTTCCATGGCTGCAGCCAATACGCCCAACCCGGCACCCGATCAGATTCCGCCCGCCCAGATTGAGGCCAAGGCAGAGACAATTGCCGTCGCAAAGGCATCGATGGCGCTCGGACAGCTGATTCCGCTTGCGATAGCAGCGGGCTTTTTCATCGGGCTGGGCGGCCTGTATTTCACGCTTTTCATGTCCGACCCCGGTATGGGGTTTGCTGCCTCCAGGTTTGCCGGAGGCGTCGTGTTCAGCCTGGGGCTTGCGCTCGTTGTCATCTGCGGCGCAGAGCTTTTCACCGGGAATGCGCTGATGGTGACTGCGGCGATGTCCGGAAAAATCACCTGCGGCAGGATGGTTCTGAACTGGTTCTGGGTATGGGTGTTCAATTTCGTGGGTGCACTGCTCCTCGTGCTGCTTGTGTACTTCGCGAACGCGCAGTCCCTCGGGAACATTGGCGCGGCGATGATGCGGATTGCCGCAGGGAAGATGACGCAGCCCTGGGTGACGCTCTTTTTCAAGGGAATCCTCTGCAATGTGCTGGTGTGCCTGGGCGTGTGGGTGGCCTTTGCTTCGCGCACCGTGGTCGACAAGGCGATCGGCGTGATCCTGCCGGTATCAGCATTCGTGGCGCTCGGCTTTGAGCACTGCGTGGCGAACATGTACTTCCTGCCCATGGGGCTGACGCTTGCCTCGACGGGCTTTGCCGCGCCCCAGGGCGTTGATCCTTCCGTGTTTTCCCTGAGCTCGATGTTCTTCAACCTTTCTGCCGTGACGCTCGGCAATATTGTCGGCGGCGCCTTGATCGGCATTGTCTACTGGTTTGCCTTTGCAAGAAAGTAGGCCGTTCAGCCAAGCTGCGTGAGCCTGCGGCGCGCAGCCGTTTTCTTCACGAGCCTTATCAGAGCCGGTGCGATTTCGCCCGGCTCTCTGATATTGCACTGGTTGCGCGCAAGGCCGTGGTTTTCCGCCTCGATCGAGATCACGGCGAATTCGATCCCAGCACGGCTGATGATGCTCTCGGCATCTCTGAGGAGCCTTGCCGGGAAAATCCCGTCGGTGATCAGGATGAGGAGCTTAACGCCCGCCTTTTGGGGCCGAAGCTGTCCCACGGCCCATTCAATGGCGTTCCAGAGCGGCGTTCCTCCATACGAGGTGACAGAGCGCATCCGCTCAAGCCCGGCACTGAGCGCTTCGCCCCGCTGCAGAACAACGCTTGCGGCCGTTTTGCTCGGCCCTGGAAAGACTGCGGCCTCAACGCTTACTCCCTTGCGTTCGCACAGGGCCGACATGAGTGCGCTCACGGCAAGTTTTGCGCTTGTGAGCATTGCCAGACCCATGGAGCCTGAGCGGTCAAGGAGGATTTCCACGGCTCCGTCGGGAGAGCGCGAGAGCGCCGGGCGCATGAACAGCCGCTCGTCCTTTGTGGCGATGCGGCTCAGAAAGTCCGAACTCAGGCCGAGTCCAGCGCTCTTGATTGTCGAGTCGTTTGATTCGGACGGTGTTGCAAGGAGTCCGGAAAAGACTCGGGAGAGCTGCTCGATCTGGGGCTGTCCCTTTGCAAATTCGCTGATGTATGACTCGCCGTCCCAGTGCGTCTCTGGCAGATTCGGATCGGGCTTCCAGAGGCCGACATTGCCTTTGGTGGCGGTTGCGCTGGAATAGCCGACGCCCGCGGCTCCGGCGCGCTGCGCGCCATCCTCGCAGCCAAGGCGGGCCTGTTCGGGAGGCGTCTGATCGAGAAGACGGCGGCAGTGCTCGAGTTGCTCCTCGTCGGTCGCTCGAAGCCTGCGCTCAAAGGCGCCGGTCTGCGCCTTTGCGTCCTTGCCCGGGCGTTCACCCTGAGCTGCCTGCTGATCGGCAAGAAGCATCTGCGTTAGGTTCTTGGCAAGCGTGACGACCCCGGCCGTGTCCTTGATGCTGTAAACGCTCTTTGCCTTTTCAAGCGCCTTGTCGAGTTTGCCGACATCAAGCTTGCTGCGGATTGCCGCATCAAATGTCTCGAACCGGCGCAGCGCCCAAGGGGCGCCGAGCGGGCGCATCAGCGCCGCATGCAGCCAGACGCAAAAGAGTTCGCAGGCTTCAAGCGTGTTTGGATCGGCGCAGACGTGAAGGCGTCCCTGCTCTTCAAGCTTGTCCGAGAGTTCATACCGATAGGCTGCGTAACCCGGGTATAGCTCCATGCCAAGGCCGTCGATCCGCACGTCCTCAAGCACATTGACGAGCGCCTTGGTGAAAGCGGGGAGCTGCTCCGAGGCGATCGCCTCCATGCTGGTCGCATACACATGCATCATTTCGTGGATTCCGTGCCCGGCCGCGTAGATCTCGAAATCCTTGTGCGAGGGATCCAGATTCCCGAGCCAGACGGTGCGGCCGTCGGTCTGAGGAGACTCGGTAAAGGAGAACTCGACCTGAGTGGCTGCGGAGAAAAAGCGCAGGAAGCTCTTGATTGCAGCGACACGGTGTTCGGGCGGTGTCTGCGGAGCTGTATGGATGGGCATGATGGTGCTCGCAAGAGGAATTTGGTTCGTGGCAGGAGATTGTACGAAACAGCGGTGTCGACAATACTGAGCCGAGGCGTAGGGAAATACCGGAGGTCCTGGCAAGAGGGATGGGGAAAAACCGGGAGGAAGTGCCAAAAATGGCACATGCCGGACAGTTGCCAGACAGGGAGTTTCTTTGGCAGAGTGAGTTTTATATTTTCTCCAATGAGCCATGATTTGTCAACGTCCGTTCGGCTCTTTAGATAGCTCAGGGCGATCTTTACGATGACGATCATGGGCGAAGGATCCGGGGGCTTTGAGCGACCTTCTCCCTGAAGATTTCTTTTGCGTTTGTTTTAGCTATGGAGACAAGACCATGAGCAATCGTCGTGATTTTCTGAAGACTTCGCTTCTGGGTACGGCCGCTGTTGCAGCGACCACGGTGGCCGGTACGGCTCAGGCTGCTCAGCCTGGCAGGGGCAAGGTCTATGACCTCGTGATCATCGGTGCCGGCATGGGCGGATTCTGCTGCGCCATCCGCGCCAAGCAGAACGGCCTCAACCCGATCCTGATCGAGAAGATGCCGATGCCCGCAGGCAACACCATCTATGCGGCCGGCTTCGTGCTGGGCGTGCACTCCCGTCCGCAGGAAGCGGTTGGCGCCAACAAGGACGACAGCGTTGATAAGTTTTATGAGGACATGATCAAGGTGAGCAAGGGCCGTGGCGACAAGGCGCTGTCCCGCTACGTTGCGGAAAATCTTGACCCGATGATCACTTGGCTTGAAGACTATGTCGGCATGAAGTTCCGCGCCGGCATGAAGCTTGCCTATCCGATGCTGCAGCGCGCGATGCTGCCCGTCGGCGACGTCAAGCCGGGTGGCAACCAGCTTGCCGTATGGCTGATGGCCAAGTGCAAGGCGCTCGGCGTTGAGGTGCGTTACAACACCAAGGCTGTCAAGCTCATCGTCGATGAGGATTCGGGAGCCGTCAAGGGCGTTGTCGCCCGCAGCAAGGGCAAGGCCGTGAAGCTCTTCGGCCGCTATGGCACGGTCATCGCGACGGGCGGCTACTCCGCCAACAACATGATGGTCATCCAGAACTGCGGCGTGGCGGCCGCCAACATGCCGATCCGCGGCTCCCGCATTGTTTCTGGTGAAAACATCACGCTTGCCCAGGCTGCGTTCGCCAAGTTCGTGAACGTCGACCAGTACCACTGCGGGCCGATCTATGGCCCGACCGGCGCCAATCCGCTGAACATCGTGAACAACGGCATCGCCGTCTCGATGGACAAGACCGAGCGCTACACCGACGAAGGTCTCACCTATGTCCAGATGAGCCGTGATACGGCCGCTCTGACGAAGAACAACTGGGCCTGCATCATCATCGACCAGGATACGCGGGATCTTAAGAAGCTCGCCCCGGACTTTGCTTCCTATCGCATGACCAAGGCGCCCATCTATCAGGCAGACACGATTGAGGGCCTGGCGAAGGCTGCAGGGCTTGATCCTGACAAGCTCGTCAAGATCGTTGATGAGTACAACAAGGCGATCAAGGACGGCACGCGCGACAAGCTCACGCCCCCCAACACGCTGCCCGAGGCTCGTCCTGTTTTGAAGGCTCCGTTCTACGCTGTTCCGTTCCAGGGCGGCATGACGGCAACCTTTGGCGGTCCGCTCATCAATACCGAAGCGCGCGTTCTCAATAACGAGAACCGCGTGATTCCGGGGCTCTTTGCAATCGGCAATGCCGCCGGCGGTCTGTTCTATGACGACTACATTGGCGGTGCGCAGCTCTCGAGTGCTGCCGTGTTTGGCATCCGGGTTGCCGATGTTGTCAAGCAGGTCAAGGCTGAGGCAAAGAAGTAAGAGGCTATATGAACCTCAGGAAGGCGCTCCGCGCATGCAGGAGCCCTTCCGCGAGCCGCCCGGGGTGGTATTCCATCTCGGGCGCTTGCGTTAACATGAGCGAATCCGGCTCGTGATACTGAGTAGAAATGCAAGTCTTAATACGGAGTTGTCTCCTTGTGCTGCTGACTGCGGCGATGGCTTTGGCCGGGGCGCAGGACTCCAGACCGACGATTGTGATCGGTCTGATCGACACGTTTGACCCCCATTTCTATGTCAAGACCTTTTCGGGTACCGTCGACTATCTCGAGGAGCGGCTTCCTCAATACAGAATCCAGGCGGTCGATATCGACTGGCGCGATATCGATGAGGGCATTCGCAGGTACAGGCCGCAATACCTGCTGCTCTCCGGCTCCGACTATGTGTCCCTCATTGACCGATATGGTGCGCAGCAGCTCGTTACGCGCAGGAAAAAGGGAGTGCTGGACGTCAATCGGTCGGTGAGCTCAACAATCATCGCCCTGAACCAAGAGCAGGCCCCCGGTTCGCTTGCCGACCTTAAGAACAAGACGGTTGCCGTCACGCAGAAGGGCAGTTTTGACGGATGGCTCATTGCAAGCGGAGAGATCGCAGCAGCGGGCTACGATCCCGAGCATTTCTTTTCCCGGATCATTGAGACGAACTATGGCATTCCCGATGTGCTAACGCTCGTCAAGACGGGAGCAGTGCACGCCGGCGTACTGGCCACATGCGAGTATGAGCGGATGGTGCAGGCGGGCCGTATTGCCCCCGAGGAAATCCGGATCATCGCAAGAAAGCAGGCGGGAGCGGGCAGCTGCGTGCGCTCGACGCAGCTTTATCCAGATGCCGTGATCGCCGCCCTGCCGGAGGCTTCCTCCGGAATGAACAAGGTCGTTCTGACGGCGCTTCTGTCGATGCCCGTTGAGAGGTATGACTTTGAGTGGGACATTGGTAACAGCAACGCGAGCGTGCTGGTGCTGATGCGAACGCTCAAGTTGGGGCCCTATCTGTCCCTGCGGGAAACTTCTCCGAGGGCGCTTTTTATGCGCTACCGCAATGAGGTGTTTCTGGGGTTTGCTCTTTTCGGAGCCATTCTTCTGCACATCGTGTCGCTCAATATCCTCGTGCGGCGCAGAACTCGCGAACTGATTCGGACTCAGCGTGAAAAAGAGGCGCTCAACGAGGAGGCAAAAGCCGCCGAGAGAAAGGTTGCCGAACTCGAGCGCGTGACGCTGGTAGCCCAGCTCTCCAATATTTTTGCCCACGAGATCAAGCAGCCGATAACGGGGATACTCTACAACGTGTCAGCGTTGCGGCTGAGGCTCAAGAACAAGGGAATCGACGATCCGCTTGCACTAAAGATTTCCGACAGTCTCATCGAGCAGGCAAACCGCAGCGCCGACATCGTCGAGCGCGTACGAGCCTATGCCAAAAAGAGAGCGCGAACGGATGGTTCATGTTGCCTGAAGGATGTGATTGAAGAGGCCGTCCGAGCAAGTGCGAAACGCGAGGCGGTCACAGTGATCGCTTCCGAAGCGCAGTGTGTGCAGGGAGACGCCACGGAGCTGATGCTCCTCATTGCCAATTTGATCCGTAACGGTCTGCAGGCGGCGCAGGCCGGTAAGAGCCCGGCCGTGCGCGTTGAGGTGCTTGAGCAGGGGGCGGAATTTGTCGTGACCGTGACTGACAATGGTCCGGAGATTCAGGACGAGGTTTTTGAAAAGATCGGTCGTGCGGGATTTACGTCAAAGACGGACGGACTGGGATTCGGACTGTCGATTGCACAGGCGATCGCCGAGCGGCATGGCGGGCATCTCGAGTATCGCAGAAATCCGAACGGAGGCCTGACCGTGCTGCTTCATCTGAAGCGGTTTGAGAAACAGAGTGGGGGACGTTCATGCTGAACAGTCTGGTGCGCATTGTTGATGATGAGGCCGATGTCAGGGATTCTGTGAGCCTGTTTCTGCAGATGGCCGGACTTGAGGTCGCCGCTTACGCGGGGGCCCGGGAGTTTCTCGAGCGGGATGATTTTGCCAGGCCGGGGTGCGTGATCCTGGATGTACGCATGCCGGACATGACGGGCATCGAGCTGCAGCATGAGTTCGGAGTTCGCGGAATCGATCTGCCGATCATTTTCCTGTCTGCGCACGGCGACATCGAAATGGCCGTGAAGGCGGTGCAGCGCGGAGCGGTGGACTTTCTCGTGAAGCCGCCTGAGCCCGAAAAGCTTCTTGCGCTTGTTCAGAGGACGATTGATGCGCATCAGAAAAAGCGCAGGGCGGACAGGGATCGGGGGCAGTTGCGCGCACAGTACGAGACGCTCACGCCAGCCGAAAAGCAGATTGCATTTCTGGTCGCCAAGGGTTTTTCCAATGCAACGATCGGCGACGTGCAGGGGATTTCCGAACGCACGGTCAAGAGTCACCGCGCCAAGATCTACGGCAAGCTCGACCTCGCGAATGCGGTGGAGGTATCCGAGTTTCTTCGTGAAGCCGGTCTTACCGAGAGAGGATAACCATGGTGCAAAGACGCACATTGATCAAGGCGATTCCGGCGCTCGCATTGAGCCCGGCGCTGGCGTTTGCCGAGCCCTCCACCCAACAGTGGGATCGGCAGTTTGACGTCGTGGTTCTCGGGGCGGGAGGTGCGGGGCTTGCGGCTGCACTCACGGCGGCCGGCAGAGGGCTTTCCGTTGTTGTCTACGAAAAGGCAGACAACATTGGAGGAGATACGCTCAACAGTTCAGGCTTTTTCAATGCGGCGGGACTCGGCAAGGTTGCCGATGCGCCGAAGAACCATGCTGAGGAGATGCTTGCGCTGGGCGGCGGACTCAATGATCCGGAACTCGTGCGCACGTTCACTGAGCGATGCCCGGAGGCGTTAAGGTGGCTTGAGAGCCTTGGCATGCAGTTCGAAAGCAAGCCGTACAAGATCTACGGAACTCGGCAATACCGCTCCTACAGGCCGCACCGGCCGCGAGGAACCGGTTACATCCATGTCCTTGGAGAAGCGTGCCTGAAGGCCGGAGTCGTGATCCAGTCCGCAACTGCGGCGTTGAATCTGTATCAGGATCCAGAGACCCGCAGAGTGCTTGGTGTGCAGGTTGCGCATCAGGGTGAGCGGATTGCCGTCAGAGCCCGTAGGGGCGTTGTTCTGGCAACCGGCGGGTTCGGCGCAAATCATGAGATGCTCAGGCAGCATGCCCCCGCTGTTGCCTCTCTGGAGCACGATTCGGCAATCGGAGCAACCGGAGACGGTCATCTGCTTGCCGAGCGGGCGGGGGCTGAACTCGTCAACATGAAATACGTGGAAATCGTTCCCGGAGGTCCGGTTTCGATCGCTCATGTGATCCGGCTGGATATCTATCCGGATC
>DNLN01000048.1:0-456 GCA_003488465.1 Sutterella sp.
TTCCGCGCCTATTCGAAACTATGAAGATCGAACAGAGTAGCGTGACGCGCAGGAATGCGGCCTCGGTCAAGAAGGCGGTGATTGACGCTGCAGGGCGCCTTGACAATGAGCTTGACTGGTCGGGCGTGACCGTCGTGGACAGCTCTGCCGTTGCGGTGCTGCTGGCGTGGCTGAGGCGGGAGCAGACTTTTGGCCTCACGCCGCGCGTGTACGCAGTGCCCGAAAAGCTGGTGTCGCTTGCAAAGCTCTACGGCACCTATGATCTCGTGAAGCCCTGTCTGCAGGAAAAGACTTCCTAGGAGCCTCCTTTCGCAAAGGCCTTTTGAGCTCACGGAAAACGCCTCCGAAGGAAACTGCCTCCGGGGGCGTTTCGTTAGGAGCGGCAGCAAGGCAACCGCTCCTGCCGGACAGGGTCGTCCAGCCGATGACATCAACCGATCAGGCCTGCTGCGAGCG
>DNLN01000048.1:517-4034 GCA_003488465.1 Sutterella sp.
CGCTTCCAGCCGTGGGCGCTGAAGAAGTTCGAAATGTCGTTCTCGATGCGCTCGCGGTCCAGATACCGGCCGTCAAAGAGGTCGGTGGTCATGGCGAGCAGCGGAACATCCAGATCGCGGCAGACATCCTTGAGGATCTTGGCGATGCCGGACTGATCCTTGTGCCCCATGTGCCCTGGGAAGATCACGCAGTCGCAGTTGTAGTCCTGCACTTCGCGCATGACGTCCTCGATGAACACATCGACGTAGCCGCGGCCCTGCCGGATCATCGGCACTTCGGACGTGCCGCGCTTGGCCAAGCCGATCAGCATGCTGTCGAGCGTGGAGGTGTCGATCTTCTCGTACGGAGTAAGTCCGGTGAAGGAGCCGACAACCACGGCGCCCCATTCCTTGGCAAGCCATTCGCCGAGTTGGTTGTCCCAGAGCGGGTCGAGGTCAGGCCAGTAGATGCGGATCTGCTCGTCCATGACGGGGCCCACGCCTTTTTCTACGTTGGCCTTGCACATGTCGCGCACATTGGTCATGAGCGCGGTGACGCGCTTGTCGCCGCAGGGGATCAGGTGCTGCATCAGGTACCAGAAGGCGTCCTGCATGACAAAGGACGGCATCGGAGCGGGGGAGGCGCGCATGAGCTCGTTGCACTGCCGCCAGAGGTCGTACTGGACATTGGTTTCCTCAACGATCTCACGGAGCTTTTGCTCGTCAAACGTCGTGCCGCAGGTCTTCTCGTAGAACTTGATGAGTTCCTTGAGCTGTTCGGCCAGGTATTTGTAGTCGGCGTCGGTGCGGCCGTATGTGGGGTCGATCTGGTAGACGGGGACTCCCTTGAGCGCGCCGATCTCCTCCCAGGACTGATGCACCATGAGCTGACCGTCGCAGGGCTCGGCCATGGCGACGAACGCCGTGGGGCGTGGCATCAGGTTGTTCTTCATGGCATACAGGCCGTAGCGGATCAGCGTGCAGATCTTGTCATCAACGTCGAATTTGTCGAGTTCAAAGGCGTCTGCGCCCGCCGTCGGTCCCAAATGGAAGAAGATGTCCGAGATCGGGTTGTAGCCCACGATGCCCATCGAATCGGAGATTTCGGGCAGGTTGCCGTACCAGGTCACGATGAAGGGTTTGCCATTGCGTGCGGCATCCAAGACGCGCTCATCACGCTCGCGAAGCGCTTCAAGCAGGAAGATGAGAACCGGATTCTGCTGTTCTGGCGGGGCGGCCTTCAGACCGTTGATCATGCCGGTCAGGCGCTCAATGTATTGTTCGATGCGTTCGGTTCCGGGGACATTCTTTTCAGTCATTTTCAGTGATCCTTATCACGCGTGGGGTTACTCTTTCTTTGCCTGGATGCTTTCGAGGAATGCTTGGACACGGGTTGTGACCTGCGCCAGGCTCTCCGGGACGTAGTCGATCTCGAGTTCAAGCAGAGGGACGCCCTTTTGCTGCAGGAATTCGCGGCTCATGTATTGCTCGAAGGCCCACAGGTCGCAGAACGTGACGCGGCTCATGATCACGCCATCGACGCTGTATTCGTCGATGAGTCGGCTCATGCGGGCACGACGCTCGGGGGCGGTGCCGAACTTGCGCGGCGAGGCGGGGATCTCTTCAAAGTAGTAGTTCACGATGGCCTGCAGCGGATCGCAGTCCGTGCGAATCAGTTGCTCGCACGAGTAGTAGCCGAAGCCGGTCGCGTCAATCACGATCTGCGCACCGCGCGTTTCGAGCGTGCGGAAGAAAGCGAGGCTGTCGGCGTGGCCGCCCGAGTAGAGGATGCGGGCGATCGGTTTGTAAACGGCCGGGGTGGCCTGGAGCGCCTCAAGAAGTTCTGTGAGCAGACCGTTGTAATCCTCGAGCGGCATGCTCTTGCCAGCGAGCATGACCATCAGCAGCTCGGAGCCGAGCAGCGGCACGCATTCGGCCTTCTGCAGTGCGTAGAGCTGCCGCTGCAGGCGGCGCTTCTCATTGTGAAGAGCGATTGCCTTGTCAAGCGATTCAGTCGTGATCTTGACGCCGAAGCGCTTTTCTGTGGCTGCAATGAATTTTTCGATTTCCGCGCGGTAGAACTGCCGGGCAAGTTCCCCCTGCTTTTTGGGGGCATAGATGAAGTGGTAGACAGGGGTGTTGGGCATGCGTACCCAGTTGTCGTGCACTCTGCGCATGTGGTCGCAGATATTGAAGATCACCGCTCCGTCAAGGAAGTCCCACTGGCCGTCGAGAATCTGATTGAAGGTGTGGCGCGTGTAGCCGCATGTCAGCTGTCGGAAATAGACTTCGGCAAGTTCCGTGCCTTGCGAGCCGGTGCCGCGAAGCATGACCGGAATGGCGCCTGCCGCCGTGATGATTTCCTCGGGGACTTCATCGTGAATCGTTCCGACGATCTTGCGGCCCGCTTTTTTCGCAGCCTCCAGATAGGGATTGCTGATGCTCGTGGCAGCTGCAAGCAGTTTGTCGAGTGCAGGGATTTGAGGTCTTGACATGTTTCCTGTCTCCTTTTGTCTAACTCGGAGTGGGGGTCGTCGGCGCGCATCCGCCAGGGCGGACGCGCACCATGGTGGTGGTTATTTCTTCAGGGACTTCACCGCGTTTTCAGCAGCGGTCTTGCCCGACCAGGCGGCAAAGCCGAAGAGGTGGCCGCTTGTCCAGGTTGTGTAGGTGTCGCCGTACACGTTGCCGACTTCTGCGCCCGTGGCATACAGGCCGGGAATCGGCCGGTCAGCCTTGTCCAGAACGGCAAGAGAGCGGTCGGTGCGCAGGCCGCCCAGCGTGCAGAACCAGTAGGGGCGGATCTTGATGGCGTAGAGCGAGCCCTTTCCGACGGGGCGCATCCACGGGGCGAGCTTGAAGAACTCCCCGTCGTGCTGATCGGCGGCGGCCTTGTTGTACTGGGCGACGGTAGCCTTGAGCGTCTCGGCGGGGACGCCGATCTGCGCGGCAAGATCGTCAAGAGAGGCGGCCTTCTTCACCGCGTCGCTCTTGGCGGCGACTGCGGCATCGATTTCTTCGCTCAGTTTGTCGAGCTTGGTCATCGTGGGGATCAGAACGCCGACGCCCACATCGACGCCTTCGGTCTTCACATAGTCGATGGCGGCGTCGTCAAAGATCGCCCACGCTTCGTTCCTGTACTGCGAGGCGATGGCGTTGCCGGCAAGCGAGAACTCGAAGGCCAGCGTTTCGGGCGCGAATCTCTCGCCCCGGTTGTTCACCCAGATGTTGGCCGGCTGCCAGCTCATCACGTAGAGGTTGCCGAGGAATGAAATGCCCTTGCCGTCGGCTCCGTGGTGCATCACGGCGGTTGCCTTGGTGGTGTCGGCACCGACGGCAGTGGCCATGAGATAGCCGTCGCCCGTCTTGTTGAGCGGCACGCTCGACTTGACGCGTGCGGGGTCGTAGCCGAGCAGTTCCTTAACGAGTTTGGGGTTGTCGCCGAAGCCGCCCGTAGCGAGAATCACATTGGGGGCGGTGATGGTGTACGTGTCGTTCTTGCCCTTGGCCTTGACGCCGGCAACCTTGCCGTTCTTCA
>DNLN01000114.1 GCA_003488465.1 Sutterella sp.
ACTGGGTGCGCCATCGCTCTGCTGGAATGCGGTCTGCACATACGTGCCCGTGCCGCTAAGCTCGAGTACGCAGAACCAGTCCATTCCGTCCGAGGCCTCATCCTGACCGATGCACGCTTCGAGCGCACGCTCGACGTCCTCCCAGCTGCAGTTGACCGTGTCCTCCATGAAGCCCGAAGAGAATAGTTCGTAGCACTCCTGCGGGCGGACGGCGGTCACGGCTCTCCTAGCCGAGCGCATCCAGCGCCTCACGAGTTCGCCCGATTGCGCCGATTCAGGCGCCGGGGCGGGCAGAAAAAGCAGTCCGTTTCTTCCCGTGATAGCGATTTCGGCGGTCAGGCCGAGCTTGAGCGCAAGGCCGATCACGCACTCTTCCCGCACGGCGCGCTCCCTGCTCCGCCCGGTTCCGGGCCAGCCGGGCGTTCTGAAAACGACAACCCGGTCGCAGCCGCGAAGGAACTCCAGGGGATCAGTGATGAACGCATCCCAGCCGGATTCGATGCCGGGTTCTCTCGGTGCGCAGCATCGATAGGGATTGTCCTTGTCGGGGTGCCGTCTCGCAAAGCCCGCCGCAAGGCGTTTGCCTGAGACAACGGTAAACCCTTCGTCAGCGGGCAGCGTGAGAACAAAGTTCTCGAAGGCCGTGCGGGCCTTCGGGTCGAAGATGACAAAGCAGGATTTGCGCATGGAGAGCTCCTTCAAAACAAATGCGGGACAGGGTCAAATGCCGGGCTTTCCCGGGCTCTTTTCCCATGCGGAAATGATACGGACGAGTGCGTCAGAACCTGACGCGGTCGGTATCAGGAAAAAACGCGATAGAGAATTGTTTTTAAATTTGTTTCAGGATGAATTGGCTGATCGGTTTTACCTGGGAAAAGGCATGGGATCAGACTGGGCCTTCCTCTCCTTTTTCCAACTGGAAAACTGTGTGCAGGACAGTTCTCCGATTCGGTAACTTTTCAGCTGGTTCGGTGATGCAATATTTCAGCTACGGCTTTCAGCACCATCTCTCTGTCATCGTTTTTGTTATCAAAGAACATTCAGGCCGATGTGCGAATGCCCACCGGCCTGTTCTATCTGCCCTGCCCCAGCCACAAACCTTATGACACGCACGGCAGGAAGGTCTGAAATAGCTCCCTGTCCTGCTGTCCCCGCCTTCCGGCAAGACGAGGAACGATGGGTGCGGCGGATCCCGTCCGGCGCTTGTGTCTTTTCGCTGGGCCTCTCCCGCACGATGTTCTCGATGCGAGGCGGGCTGGTTCTGTTGCAAGCCCTCGCCAAAGAGCCGCAGATCAGAATATTTCCGGAGAAAAGCAAAAGATCCGCTTTTTGCAACTCGGCTCCTTTGGTGCGCTGCTTTTGGCTGAATCAGACGCTCGCTCCGTCCGGCCTGTGGACATCGAGCGTCGGCCCGCTTGTGTTGTGCGCGCCTCCCGTCTGGATATCCGTCCACTCGCCATTGGCGTCCTGTCTCTTGAGACGCTCGACGTGGCGCATTTCGGAGTGTGTGATCGGCGAGTTGGCGGCTTCGCCCTTGACATAGCCCTTCTTCCAGGTGTTCTCCTTGAGCACGGAATCCATGCGGCCCTGCAGAGTCTTGCCTTGGTAGTCGGCGTTCTGGAACATGACAGGAACGTTCTGCGAGCGGAAGAACTCCAGGCCAAGCTTGCTGGTCTGGCGGAACACGGAGCCCATGAGCACCTGCAGGAGCAGCGCGTAGGCCTTGAAGTTGGCGACGTCGCGCTGCATTTCGTAGGACGCGGCAATTTCGTCTTCGTCCAGCCCTTCCGGGTCGACAACATAATCGCCGGTGCCGTGCAGGCGGTCCATTTCATCGGGATCGTTCGGATTGGCCCAGTTGTTCGGATCGGAGAAGTATTTCTGGATGGCGGCATCGCGCTGCGCGGGATCGGGCATGTTGTAGAGGGCAACGTAATCCTTGAGCTTCTCGGCAAGGAACTTCATGTCGCTCGCATTCATCTTGGCGAAGTCGCTATGCTGCAGATTCTTGACGATAAACTGCTCGAGCGCCTTGTCGGGGTCCTTGGCAAATTCCGCGTCCCAGCCCGTGGTCTTGCCGGTCTGCTCAGCTGTCTTGGGCGACGTGAGCAGCTGATAGAGGCGCTTGGGGGTATCCAGGCGATCAGCATTGTTCTGGAGAAAATCCTTCCACTTGCCGACGCGCTCGGGGTCGAGTTTGCCGCCCATGCTGAGGGACGTGTCCACCGGAAGCGAGCCGCCCCTCACCTTGTCGATGAGCCCCGGTAGCATGGTGGGCTGGAGCTTCAAGGGAATGATGCCGAGGCATTCGTTGTAGTTGTCGATCTTGTTGAGGTTGATCTGCACGCCAGAGGCCTGGCTGAACTGCTTGACGACGTTGCTGTCCTTGACGATGTTGCGCGCCGGACTGAAGCCGTAGTTGGCGACTTCCAGAACCTGCTGGCCGGGGTGCTGCTCGACCATGCTCTTGAGCATTGCCGAATTGTTGTGAGCGACCTGCATGGTACGGAGCTCCTTCATGAGCGCCTCGTCGTTGCTCATCTCCACGATGGTGTTGAACCGCTCAGTGAGCATCTGCGCCGTGGGCGTGTGGGAGATGTCCTTGAACAGGTTGAAGAACTTGGAAAAGATGTTGGTCTGCGCCTGGGTGATGTCGGCCTTGCCGTCGGCGACGGACACATTGTAGGTCTTGCCGTCGAACTCGATCTTGCCGCCGTGCAGATTTCCGGACTCGTCCTTGAAGTTGTTCGTCAGGGAGACCAGGCTCAGATCCTGGATCTGGTTCATTTGAAGATTGACGTCGCTCATGGCACTCCGGTACCTGTTTTCATGGCTTGGCTAAAGAGCCAATTGTATCTGATTGCTTGAGAAAAAAGTACGCAACTATTTGTTTATACGAAAAAAATCAGACGATCATTTTGTTTATCGGTGTCGCGATATGATCTTGTTTTCTGACTGGGAGCCGTTCGTCCCTCCCCGGGAGTGCGCAATGTCCTGAATCCGAAGGAAAATCTGGAAATTGCTGCCTGTGCCGCGAACCCCCGGTACATATTTCAGTCGGGCCGGTCCGTCATGCCCATGCAGC
>DNLN01000109.1 GCA_003488465.1 Sutterella sp.
CGCAAGAAGGAGCGCAGCCAGGAATTTGCAAGAAGGGGCGGTGACGATGACTAAGCGAAAGATTCAATCCGTGATCGAGTTTGACCGCGTCGACGGATCGCGCAAGCGTCTGCCCACGCGCGAGCAGATGCGCACCTGGATGCTTGCCGCGGCCGATGTGCCGCTCGAGATCTCCGTGCGATTTGTCGGCGAGCCGGAGGGGCGCGAACTGAACCGCACCTACCGGGGAAAGGACTGGGCGACGAACGTTCTCACGTTCGACTACCAGCATGAGCCCGTGGCGCAGGCCGATCTCGTGATCTGCACGAGCGTGCTCGAGCGGGAGGCGGCCGAGCAGGGCAAGGCGTTCCGCAATCACCTCGCGCATCTGCTCATTCACGGCGTTTTGCATGCCCAGGGCTGGGATCATGAGAGCGACGAGGAGGCCGAGCGGATGGAGGCCCGCGAGCGCTCGATCATGGCCGCTCTCGGGCTGCCGAACCCCTACAGCGACCGGGCAAGGGGACACTAGCCGCAGGAGCCGCAAAACAGCCGGCTGTTTTGCGGCGCAAACGCTTCCTGCCGCAATGATCGAACGCGGCCGCATGCGGCTCTTTTGGTTGAGAGTACCATTGCGGTTCGTTTTCATACTCGATAAAGGAAGTCCGCCCGTGGCCGCACGCAATGCTCTTGAACAACCCCTGACGCGTCTTGCCATTGCGGCAGCGGCCGGATTCATCGCTTCGGCCGGATTTGCACCGGTGTCGCTTGCGGGCGCCGCGGCGGTGGGTTTCATAGCACTCGCCTATCTGCTCACTCAGGCAAAGGGGGCGGCCGAGAGCGCGCTTGCGGGCTGGCTCTGGGGTGTTGCCTACTTTTCTGCAGGGCTTTCCTGGACGTTCCACTCCATGCACGTGTACGGCGGCGTTCCTGCCGTGCTCGCCGCGCTCGGCGTGCTTTTGCTCGGAGCCGCGCTTGCGATCTTTCCCGCGGGGGCGGCGCTGCTTTGCGCCCTCATCCGGGCGCCTCGGATTGTGAGCTGCGCGCTTGTCTTTCCTGCGCTCTGGGTGATCGGCGAGTGGCTTCGGGGCGTTGCGATCGGCGGCTTCGGATGGCTTTCGCTCGGATATGCATTCACCGAGGCCGTATTCGGTTCATGGGCTCCGGTGGGGGGCGTGTACACGGTCTCGGCCGTACTTGTCTTTGCCGGGAGCGCCATGGTCGCCTTCCTGATGGTTCCCAAGGAGCGGTCGCTCACCCGTGCGGGGCTAGCTCTGTGGCTTGGAGCCCTGGTGATCGGATCCGTCGCTCTTGGCAACGTGACCTGGTCGGAGCCGGGAAAGCGGCTCGAAGTGCGCGTCGTTCAGCCCGATCTGCCTCTTGTCATCGCGGCGCGTCCGGGCGAGGATGCAAGGCGCCTCATGCGGCTTGCGGCTATGAGCGAGCGATCCGCCATGGGCGGGAAGGGGCTTGATCTCATCGTCTGGCCCGAGAGCGTCTACGCGCAGCCCCTGGAGCGGCTTGTCCTGGAAGCCCGCGAGCCTCAGCGCATTGCCGAAAAGATGGGGGCGACGGTTCTTTTCAGCGCGTTTTCCGAGCCTTTGAAAAATCAGTTCTACAACGCCGTGTGGGTTGCTCGGCCGGAAGAGGCCGCTGCCCGGGTGGTGTACGCCAAGCGCCATCTTGTGCCGTTCGGCGAGTATGTTCCGGCGGGCTTTCGCTGGTTTGTTGACCAGCTGGGAATCCCGATGGCCGATCAGCAGCCGGGAGAGATTGCCCAGGCGCCCGTGCGGGTGGCGGGCGTTGATCTTGCGCTTTCGGTCTGCTACGAGAACATGTTCGGCGAGGAAATTCGCGACTGGTGGAGCCTCTCCCGGCCCGGCATCATTCTCAATCAGTCCAATCTCGGATGGTTCTCCGATCCGGCAGCCGTTCAGTTCACTCAGATGAACCGCATGCGCGCCAGGGAGACTGCCAGACCCGTTCTGCAGGCCATGATGGGCGGCTACTCGGCCCTGATCCTGCCCGACGGCGAGTTCGACCGCGTGGTGGACAAGGGCGCACAGAACATGGATCTCACGGTTCAGGCCTACGAGGGCGAGGCAACGCCCTTTGTGCGGTATGGCAACGTGCCGCTTCTTGCTCTGATGCTTGTCTTTCTCGGTCTTGGCCTCGCAAGCCGCCTGCTGGCCGCAAGGCGAGGGCTGGGGGCTTGAGCCAGAGAAATTCTGACGCCGCAAAAAGGCGGTAAAATCAACTGTTATTTTTCCCTCGCCTCAAGTGCGGACAGCCGCATTGAGGCGATTTGTCGACAAGAAAAAAGCTCATGATTACCTTTCAAGAAGTGATTCTGCGTCTGCAGGACTATTGGAACAAGCAGGGCTGCGCATTGCTCCAGCCCATTGACATCGAGGTTGGCGCCGGAACGAGCCATACGGCGACCTTCCTGCGTGCGCTCGGCCCGGAACCCTGGCGCGCCGCATACGTGCAGCCCTCCCGCCGTCCCAAGGACGCCCGCTACGGCGAAAACCCCAACCGACTGCACCAGCATCACCAGTATCAGGTTGTCCTGAAGCCTTCTCCGGTGAACATTGTTGATCTGTACCTGGATTCTCTTCGCGCCCTGGGCATTGACACGGAAGTCAATGACGTGCGCTTTGTGGAGGACAACTGGGAGAACCCGACGCTTGGCGCCTGGGGCCTTGGCTGGGAAGTCTGGATGAACGGCATGGAAGTGACGCAGTTCACGTACTTCCAGCAGGTGGGCGGTCTTGAATGCAAGCCCATCACCGGCGAGATCACCTACGGTCTCGAACGCCTGACGATGTATCTGCAGAACTGCGACAACGTCTTCGACCTCGTCTTCACCAAGTGGAAGGACGGTCTCGGCAAGGAGCACACGCTCACCTACGGCGATGTCTTCCATCAGAACGAAGTCGAGCAGTCCAAGTACAACTTCGAGGCGAGCGATCCGGAGAAACTCTTCAAGCAGTTCGACTACTTCGAGAGCGAAGCCAAGCGGCTCATGGAGCTGCAGCTTGCGCTGCCCGCCTACGAGATGGTTCTCAAGGCCGGCCACACATTCAATCTGCTCGACGCCCGCGGCGCGATTTCCGTGACCGAGCGCGCAGCCTACATCGCCCGCATCCGCAACTTCAGCCGCGCAGTGGCCCAGAGTTACTACGACGCTCGCGAGCGTCTCGGCTTCCCGATGCTCAAGGACAGCAACTAGGAACAGGATTTGAGAGAAGAAAATGACGAGTTTGTTAGTTGAACTTCAGACTGAGGAGCTGCCGCCCAAGGCGCTTAAGAAGCTTTCCGAGGCGTTTGCCGACGGAGTGGCCAAGGCGCTCGCCGCGCAGCATCTGCTTTCGGCCGATTCCGTCACGACGGGTTTTGGCGCGCCGCGCCGCATGGCCGTGCTGATCACCAACGTGCTTGCCAAGGCCCCGGACGAGGCCTTCCGCCAGAAGCTTGTGCCGGTGCGCGTCGGACTCACGGCCGAGGGCGAGGCCGCTCCGGCGCTCGTGAAGAAGATGGCCGCCCTGGGCATCACCTGTCCCGTTTCCGAATTAAAGCGCGTGAACGACGGCAAGAACGAGCAGCTGGTGTACGAAGGCGTCAAGATGGGCGTTGAGCTTGCTGCCGGCCTGCAGAAGGCGCTTGAGGATGCCGTCAAGGCTCTGCCGATCCCCCGCGTGATGAACTACCAGCTGGCTGACGGACACACGACCGTGCAGTTCGTCCGCCCCGTCAAGCACCTTACGGCTCTCTACGGCGAAGAGATCGTTCCCGTGGCGATGTTCGGCCTCAAGGCCGACCGCATCACCATGGGCCATCGCTTCCACACCAAGCATCCGATCGCGATTCGCTCGGCCGACGGCTATGCCGAGCAGCTCAAGAGCGAAGGCAAGGTGATCGCCTCCTATCCGGAGCGCCGCGCCAGGCTCGTCGAGCTCCTCAAGGCCGAGGCCGACCGTCAGGGCGGCACGCTGATCGCTCCCGAGGACCTCATCGATGAGACGAACTCGCTCACCGAGTGGCCCGTCATCTACACGAGCGGCTTTGAGCAGAAGTTCCTTGCCGTGCCCGAGGAGTGCCTGATTCTCACGATGCAGACCAACCAGAAGTACTTCCCGATGCGCGATGCGGCGGGCAAGCTCATGAACAAGTTCTGCCTCGTGTCCCACCTTGAGGCCAAGGACGGCGGCGAAGCGATCCGCTCGGGCAACGCCCGCGTCGTGCGCGCTCGTCTTGCCGACGCCGAGTTCTTCTACACCCAGGACTGCCAGCAGACGCTTGAGAGCCGCGTGCCGGGTCTCGAGCACGTGGTCTACCACAACAAGCTCGGCTCCCAGGCGGCCCGCATGCTGCGCGTGAAGGCCCTTGCTGGCATGATCGCCGGCCTCATCGGCGCCGACGCGGCCAAGGCCGAGCGCGCTGCAATGCTTGCCAAGGCCGACCTGCGCACCCTGATGGTGGGCGAGTTCCCCGAACTGCAGGGCATCATGGGCGAGTACTACGCGAGAAACGACGGTGAGCCCGAAGAGGTCGCCAAGGCGGTGAGCGAGCACTATGCGCCGCGCTTTGCGGGCGACGCGCTGCCCTCGACCCCCGTGTCGATCGCCGTGGCTCTTGCCGACAAGCTTGAGACGCTGACCGGCATGTTCGGCATCGGCCAGATGCCCACGGGCGACAAGGATCCGTTCGCACTGCGCCGCCATGCGCTCGGCGTGCTGCGCATGCTGATCGAAAAGAAGCTCGACGTGAGCCTGCGCGGACTCATTGAGCGCGCCTTTGCGATCGAGTGCGGTGTCGCCGGGCTCAAGGACGAGACCGAGAGCCTGCTCGGGTTCTTCTTTGACCGTCTGCGCGTGATGATGCGCGAGCACGGATACAGCGCCCAGGAAGTCGATGCCGTGCTTGCCAAGCGCAACAACTGCGTTCTCGACACGCCCGTGCGTCTTGCCGCCGTGAAGTCCTTCATGGCTCTGCCCGAGGCGGAGAGCCTGACGGCCGCCAACAAGCGCATTGCCAACATCCTCAAGAAGATCGAGGGCGAGGTGAGCGATGAAGTGAACGAAGCGCTCTTTGCCGAGCCGGCCGAAAAGGCGCTCTTTGCCGCCATGAAGGCCTGCGAGCCTGCGGTGAAGCAGGCTTACGAAGCCGGTCGCTTCGAGGACGTTCTGCGTGCGCTCACGAGTCTGAAGGCACCGGTTGATGCGTTCTTTGCCGACGTCATGGTCAATGCCGACGATCCGGCCGTGCGTGCGAACCGCCAGGCGCTCCTCAAGCGCCTGTACACGCTCATGAACAGCGTTGCCGAACTCTCGCGTCTTGCGAAGTAAAGCGCATTGACTGATGGCCGCAGCGGTTCGCCTGCCTCTGCGGCCATCGTGTATCTGGGGCAAGCCGAACAAAACAGGAGGAAAGCCGTGAAAGTCATTCGCGCTTCGCTTTTTTATCTCTTTGCCTGCTTTGCGACATTGGTTCTTGCGGGCGGCTGCGTACTCACCTGGCCGATCCTTTCCCGGCCCGTGCGCTACCGGATGTTCGGTCAGCGCTACGGCAGATGGCTTGTGCGGGCGCTCGACATTCTGTGCGGCGTGCGCTATGAGGTGATCGGCGAGCAGAATATTCCTGCCGATGCTGCGCGCATCCTCGTGCTCAGCAAGCATCAGTCGGCCTGGGAGACGCTCTTTCTGCCGGCGTTCCTGCCCCGGCCGATGTCCTTTGTCTACAAGCAGTCTCTGCACTGGCTTCCGCTGCTCGGCTGGTCGCTCAAATCGCTTCACATGGTGGCCGTGGACCGCAAGCGGGGTGCGAGCGCCTTCGTGAATTTCCTCAAGCGCGGAAAGCAGGCCGTGGATCGCGGCTGGTGGATCATGCTGTTTCCAGAGGGCACGCGCGTGGCTCCTGGAAAGCGCATCCGCTACAAGACGGGCGGCGCGCGCTTTGCGCTTGCGTGCGGATGCGACGTGCTGCCGGTAGCCCTGAATTCCGGGCACTGCTGGGGGCGCAACCAGTTCGTCAAGAATCCCGGGAAAATCACGGTGAGCTTCGGTCCGGTGATCAAGTCTGAGGGCAAGAGCGCCCATCAGCTCAACGATGAGATCGAGAACTGGATCGAAGGAGAACTCGCAAGGATCGAAGGCAGGGAGGCCGAGCGCGTTGAAGGACACTGAGCCGCAGGAAACCTTTGAGCTCACAGCCGGCTCCGAAGGGCCGAGCCGGTCCGCTCCCGAGCCGATCTACTACACGGTGCGCCGCACCGGCAGGACGCTCCTCTCGGTCCGCATTACCGATCAGGGCGTGGTGGTGACTGCGCCCCGCTGGGTGACGAACCGCGCGATCGAGGAGTTTGTCGAGGACAAGCGCGAGTGGATCACGACGCATTACGAGCGCTGGCAGAAGATGCGCGCGGCAGCCGGGGGCGGTGCTGAGATTTTCGCCGAGGGCGGCCGGTTGCCGTACCGGGGAGGACACGTGACGCTCAGGCTCGGAGCGAAAAACACCGAGCTGCTGCCGGGCGCAATCCTTCACCTTGCGGTTCCGTCTCTCGCAGACCGGACCGAAATCGCCCGTGCAGCGTTCGTGTTTCTCTTTGAAAAGGCCCGGGAGGTCATCGCTGAGCGCATTGAGCTGCTCTCGGACCGATTTCCGAAGCCCGCCACCAAGATCGCCCTTTCGAATGCGAGGCGACAGTGGGGAAGCTGCACCTCCGAGGGGCATGTGTATTTCAGCTGGCGGCTTATCTTTTTTGATGACGCCGTAATCGACTATGTCATCGCCCATGAGTTCTCCCACCGCGTTCACATGAACCACTCCCAGGCCTTCTGGAAGCAGGTCGAGGCGATCATGCCCTCGTACCGCGAACCGAAAGACAGGCTCAAGAGCGCCCGGATGGGGTATCTGCCGCTCTGACACCTCCCATCTTGGGGGTGGGGCGTGCCCGATCCACTACCTTTGGGGGAAGGGGGCGGCGGCCCCTCTCAAACCTCCGCAACTTTGGTGCGAATTTCTCCGTTAGAAGCAAAAAAATAACCCAAAATCAGTCTGTTCATCTCGTGGTCTTTGTGATAGAGTTCGGTGTGAAAAAGTGGGAGAAAGTGGCGTAATTTCCCTAAAAACTCCCATTTCTGATCAATGGTGCACTCATACCGCGGGAAATCAGCCGTGTTCCAGGGAACGTCTCTTTTGTCACTCGATGCCAAGGGCCGAATGACGATGCCGACCAGGCATCGCGAGGCTCTGGAGAGCGCGTGTGCGCTTGCAGTGACTGTGACTCGGCATCCCGACGGCTGCGTACTCATCTACCCCCGTCCGGTTTGGGAGGAAAAGCGTAAGGCGCTTGCCGCGCTGCCCTACAGTGCCCGAGTGCTGCAGCGCATCGTTCTTGGCGGCGCAGTGGACCTCACCGTGGATTCGGCGGGCAGAATGCTGATCCCCGCCGAGCTTCGCACGTTGTGCGGTCTGAGCAAGGATGTGGCGCTGCTCGGCCTGGGCGAGCATTTCGAACTCTGGGATGCCGAGCGCCTTGCCGAAAAGGAAAGGAGTGCGCTTCAAGCCGGTCTGGCCGAGCAGGCTGCCGATTTTCAGTTTTAGGCGGAGGGGAAGAGAATGACTCAGAGCACTTCCCCGAGCCGGTTTTCACACCGATCCGTTCTGGCGAACGAAGCGCCCGAGGCGCTCGTGCACGATCCGGACGGAGTGTACGTTGACGCAACGTTCGGCCGCGGCGGGCACAGCAGGACAATTCTTGGAAAGCTCTCCGAAAAGGGCCGCCTCATCGCCTTTGACCGGGATCCGGAAGCGGTCGCGGCGGCAAGCGCCATCACCGACCCCCGGTTCTCGATCGTGCACAGCGCCTTCTCGGCGATGAGCGAGGAACTCTCCGCCCGCGGCGTGCATGCGGTTGACGGCATCCTCATGGACATCGGCGTTTCGAGTCCTCAGATCGATGATCCGGAGCGCGGATTCTCGCTTCGTGCGGACGGGCCGCTTGACATGCGCATGGACACGAGCCGCGGAATGACGGCCGCCGAATGGATCGGGCATGCGAGCGCAAGAGAAATCTCCGAAGCGCTCAAGACCTATGGCGAAGAGCGCTTTGCCGGTCGCATTGCGCAGGCGATCGTGCGCGAGCGCGAGTCGCATCCCATCACCCGTACCGCGCAGCTTGCCGAGCTGATTGCGCGCTCCGTCCCCCGCAATCAGCATGATCCGCGGCAGAACCCCGCGACGAGAAGCTTCCAGGCGATCCGCATCGTGGTGAACGGGGAGCTCGATGAGTTGTCTGCGGCGCTTGAGAGCGCGGGCGGACTGCTTCGCGAGGATGGACGCCTTGTGGTGATCAGTTTCCATTCGCTCGAGGATCGGCTCGTGAAGCGCTTTTTTGAGCTTGGAGCGCATCCGGAGCGCGGGATTGACCAGAGGGTTGCCCTGCGTGCAAGCGAAATGCCGCTTCCCTGGTGGAAGAGCGTGACGCGCGTGAAGCCGGGGCGTGAGGAGTGCGATGAGAATCCGAGATCGCGCAGTGCCGTGATGCGCTGGGCTGCAAGGACCGCAAGGGACTGGGCCGAGAGACGGGAGGTCGACAGATGAGCTGGCATATCACAGCGATTTCCGACCGCATCCTGTCGCTCGCGGCGCTTGCCGCCACGGTGGCCCTTGTATTTGGCGCTGCCGCCATGATCACCACCCAGTACAAGATCCGCCAGGTGTTTGTCGAGGTGGAGACCGAAAAGCGAATCGACCGTGAACTGCAGGATGACGCGAGCAAGCTCAACATTGATCTGGCTCGTGCCGGCCTGCCTGCCGCCGTCAACGCCAGGGCGAGCGCAAGCGGCTTCAGCAACGCTGATTTGGACAGAACCGTGATGATCGGGGTGCCCAAGCAGCGTCTTGACCGGGATCAGATGGAGGTCTTCATCAAATGAGGGGCTCTGAACGAAACACCGGCAGGGCAGGCAGCTTCTTCGGCTGGATCGCTGACAAGGCCAAGGAACTGTGGAGGAAGGACACCGCCCCGCAAAGAAGAAGGGGCGACGGAACCGAAGCGGCCTTGCTCTCGATCGCGATTCCCGCCGGCCGCAGCAGGTTCGTATTTTTCCTTTCCGCCCTCGGCATCGTTGTCGTCATGGGCCGCTCGTTTTATCTGCAGTGCGGCTTTGAGACCGGGTTCCTGCAGCGTCAGGGCGAGATCCGTTATGCGCGCACGCTGCCCGAGCCGGCCAGCCGCGGTCAGATCATGGACCGCAACGGCGTCGTGCTTGCTTCGAGCATCCCCGCCAGGTCGATCTGGATCAACCCCAGGGAAAGCCTCGCGCAGATCAGGAACAGCCAGCTGCGCGCTCTGGCTAAGCTCCTTGGCGAGGACTACGCCGACCTGAAAAAGCGCCTTGAGGCGAAGCGCGGCAAGGCCTTCGTGTACATCGCCCGCCAGATCAGCGTGGACCTTGCGCAAAAGATTGAGGCGCTTGGCATTCCGGGCATCATGATCAACAACGAGGTGCGCCGCAACTATCCCGAAGGCAAGTTCTCCGCGCACGTGGTTGGATTCACCGATCAGGACAACAGGGGGCGCGAGGGCATTGAGCTTGCGAACAACGCGACGCTTTCGGGCACTCCGGGCTCGCGCCGCGTGATCCGCGACCGCTGGGGCCGCATTGTGGAAGACGTCTGGGTGAAGGAGGCGCAAAGCGGTGACGACGTGGTGCTCTCGATTGACTCCCGCCTGCAGTTCGTTGCCCACGAAGCGCTTGCCAAGGCGATTGAAAAGCATCAGGCTAGCGCCGGCGCCGTGGTCGTCGTAGACGTTCAGACCGGCGAGATCCTCGCCATGAGCAATCTGCCGACGTACGATCCCAACTCCCGCCGCAAGCTGCGTCTTGAGAACGTCCGCAACCGGGTGCTCACCGACGCGTACGAGCCGGGCTCGACCATGAAGCCGTTTGCCGTGGCCAAGGCGCTCGATCTGGGAATCGTGCGGCCGGATACGCTCGTGCAGACCTCTCCGGGCAAGCTCACGATCGGCGACAAGACGATCGGCGACACGCACAACTACGGTCTGATCACCGTGAGCGAAGTGATCTCGAAGTCCTCCAACATCGGCACGTCGAAGATCGCGCTTGAGATGCCCGCCGAGATGCTCTGGCAGATGTATGACGCGCTCGGCTTCGGCCGCTCTCCCAAGGTGGGCTTTCCGGGCGCCGCAAGCGGCATCATGCGCAACGGCAAGAAGTGGCGGCCGATCGAGCAGGCGACGATTTCCTACGGACACGGCATTTCCGTGACGCTCATGCAGATGGTGCGCGCCTATACGGCGCTTGCGCGCAACGGCGACGTGATCGACCTCACCTTCAAGCGGACCGACCGTCTTGCCCAGGGCACGCAGGTATTCCGTCCCGAGGTCGCCCGTCAGATGCGCCAGATGATGATGAACACCGTCAAGGACGGCGGCACGGCCCGGTTCGTGTCGGTTCCCGGCTTCACGGTGGCCGGCAAGACCGGAACGGCTTACAAGATCGAGAACGGCCAGTATGTCGACAAGTTCGTCGCCTCGTTCATCGGCATGGCGCCAGCAACGCAGCCGCGTCTCATTGTTGCGGTCATGATCGACACCCCCACCAAGGGCAGCCACTACGGCGGCTCAGTGTCGGCTCCTGTTTTCAATGAGGTGATGGTGAATGCGCTTCGCTTCAAGGGCATTCATCCCGATGACCACGCTGCGGCGACAGCTGGAGGCATTCTCGTACGAGGCATTCGCAATGACTGAACAGTATCAGGTTGACGGGCAAGCGGTATTGGCGTGGCTGAGGAGCCGGGCGAAAAGCGGCGGGCAGCTGCGGCTAGATTCCCGCGAAATTGCCCCGGGAGACATTTTCATCGCCTTGAAGGGCGCAAAGAGCGATGCGGTCGCCTTTGCGCCCGTTGCCGCTGCACGGGGTGCTGCGGGCATGCTCCACGAAATGGGCGCCGCGCTCCTTCCCGACACGCTGCCGAGCCTTGCCGTCGACTCCCTGAGGGAGCGCCTCGGCTTCATCGCAAGCGGCTTCTACCATGATCCGTCTTCGCGCATGATGGGCATAGCCGTCACCGGGACGAATGGGAAGACATCGACCTCGCACTGGATTGCCCGGCTGCTTTCGGCTCTGGGTCATCCGTGCGCTGCGATCGGCACCATCGGGTGCTTCCTCGGATCGGAGAAAATTCCGAGCCCGGCGCTCACGACGCCGGACGCAGCCAGTGCCCAGAGGCTCTTTAATGATCTTGTCTCGCGCGGCGCGACGGCTTTTGCCATCGAGGCGAGCTCGATCGGACTCGAGCAGGGGCGTCTGTCCGGGACGGCAATCCATACGGCGATCTTTACCAATCTCACGCGCGACCATTTGGACTATCACGGCTCGATGGAAAACTACGAAGCGGCCAAGGCGATTCTTTTTGACTGGCCGCGCCTGAAGTGCGCCGTGATCAACGTGGACGATCCGGCGGGCCGCCGCTTTGCGGCAAAAACGCTCGGCCGCGGCGTGCGCACGATCGCCTGCACGGTGCAGGATGCCGAGGCGCCTCAGGGGGCCGAGCTCATGTCGGCTCGCAACATCCGAGCCGCCAGTGACGGAATGCATTTTGACGTGCTTTGGCAGGGCGCGACCTACAGCGTGCAAAGCCGAGTCGTGGGTCTGTTCAATGTTTCGAATCTTCTTGGCGTTGCCGCGGCTGCGATCTCGCTTGGCATGCCGGGCAGGCGCGTGTTCGAGGCTCTTGCCGGACTGGAGCCGCCCGCCGGGCGCATGCAGACCGTCTCGGTCGAGGGGGCGCCGCTTTGCCTTGTCGACTATTCGCATACGCCCGACGCTCTTGAAAAGGCGATCGCGGCGGTGCGTCCCATCGCACGCGCTCGCAAGGGCCGCATCTGGACGGTCTTTGGCGCCGGGGGCGATCGCGACAAGGGCAAGCGCCCGATCATGGGCGAGATTGCCGCAAGGGATTCGGACGAAGTCGTGGTGACGAGCGACAATCCCCGGAGCGAAGATCCGGCCGTCATAGCGGACGAAGTCGCCGAAGGAGCCCGCAGACATCGGCCTGTCGAGGTGATCCTCGACCGCCGCGAGGCGATCATTGCTGCGGTTTGCCGCGCCGACGAGGCTGACGTCGTGCTCGTCGCCGGCAAGGGGCACGAGGACTACCAGGAAATTCAGGGCGTCAAGCACCACTTCGATGACGTCGAGGTGATCCGCGAGGCATTTATCGAACGCAAGACGGGAGGCTCAAGATGAACGCTAACGTCCCGTCCTGGACGCTGCAGGAGCTTGTGCGGATTCTTGGCCGAGAGTTCAAGGATGTGCGGGGCGCTGCAAGGGGTGTGCTGCGCGGCGTCGTGACGGACAGCCGCGGCATCCTGCCAGACTGCGTCTTCATTGCGGTTCGCGGAGCAAAGTTCGACGGACACGACTTTGCCGCAGAAGCGGGCCGTCAGGGCGCGGGAGCCGTCGTGGTCGATCATTTCATCGAAGACTGTCCTGTTGCGCAGCTCATTGTCGAGGATACGCTTGACGCCTATGGCGCGATTGCCCGCAGCTGGCGGCAGCGCTTCACCTGCCCGGTGATCTGCGTGGTCGGCGCAAACGGCAAGACCACCACGACGCAGATGATTGCCTCGATCCTGCGCTCTGCGGCAGGAGCCGAGCACGTGCTGGCAACGGAGCGCAACTTCAACAATCAGATCGGCGTGCCGAT
>DNLN01000198.1 GCA_003488465.1 Sutterella sp.
GATTCATTGCGCTTCACCCCTTTGGCAGAACGCTGCGCTTTCGGGTTCGCGTGCCTGACAGCGACGGCCCGCAGCTGCATGTCGAACGCTCCAGCCTTCCCGAGCGCCCCTTCGAGCAGCTCTCCCGGCTTCAGCATGACCTTCGGGATGAATTCCCCAACCTGCTGGGCATGCCTGTTGAAATCTTTGACACCCTTTCGGGCTACTACGACACTCGGCCATGACAGACCCGCAAATTCTTCCCATCGTCCCTGAATCCGAACAGCTGGCCCAGAGCAGCCAGCGGGGCAAGCGCATCGAAGTCGCCCCCGGGCATCATGTCAAGGCGAGCGTTTCCGTGCGCAAGCTTGAAAAACGCATCGTGCGCCTCACGGCTCAGGCAATCACCGACTACGGGATGATTGAAGAAGGCGACAAGGTCATGGTCGCCATGAGCGGCGGCAAGGACAGCTACGTGCTGCTCGAAGCCCTGCAAAAGCTCCAGGGCCGCGCTCCCATCCACTTTGACATCGTGGCCGTTCACATCAACCAGCACATCCCGGGCGCCCCCGAGCACATCATGCGCGAGTATCTCGAGCACTGCGGCTCGCCCTGGCACATCGAGGATCAGGACACGAACTCCATCGTGCGCAGGATCATCCCGGACGGAAAGAACATCTGCTCGCTGTGCGCTAGGCTGCGCCGGGGCATCATCTACCGCGTGAGCCGTGAGCTCGGCTGCACCAAGATCGCGCTCGGCCACCAGATGGACGACGTGGTATCCACGCTGCTGCTCAACATGTTCTACGGCGGCCGCATCAAGGCGATGCCCCCCGTTCTTCGCAATGACGCCCGAACTGCCATCGTGATCCGCCCGCTCATCTACGTGCGCGAGTACGAGACCGCCAAGTGGGCGAAGATCCGCAACTATCCGCTGATGCCCAAGAACCTGTGCGGCGTCGGCGAAAACAAGAAGCGGCGCGAGATCAAGGAGCTCATCGCCGAATGGGATAAAAAATACGACAGCAGAATCTACAATCTGTTCATGAGCACGACACGCGTTGCGGCTTCTCAGCTCTCGGACAAGACCCTGTTTGACTTCAAGGCGTTCACGCGCCTTGCGGGCGAGCAGCAGGATGAGCAAGAGGAGCACTAGCAACCGGAGTTCCCAACTTTCTCTGGAGGCCAAGCATGCGCATCTACAGCACGGCGTTTGACACGGGCGGCGCGATCCCGATGAAAAACACGCAGGAAGCCGAGGATCTTTCTCCCGAGCTCATCTTTGAGCAGGTTCCCGTCGGCACGAAGAGCCTTGTGCTGATCGCTGACGACCCGGACGCCCCCGATCCCAAAGCGCCGAAGAGAATTTGGCTGCACTGGCTGCTCATCAACCTGCCCGCCAATACGAAGATGCTCGCTGAAGGCGTCAAGATGCTGCCTCCCGGCACGATCGCCGGAATGAATGACAGCGGCAACGAAGGCTGGGCCGGCCCCCGTCCTCCCATCGGCACGCACCGGTACTTCTTCAAGCTCTATGCGCTTGACTGCGTGCTCGACGTGCCGCCGAGGCCCTTCGGGCGCGCTCCGATCGAAAAGGCGATGCAGGGTCATGTGATTGAGAGCGCAGAGACATTTGGAACATATCTGCTGAGCACCAACCGCTAGGCACAGCAAAGGAACGCCTCCGGGTGCGGCAACCACCGGGAGGCGCTTTTTCGAGCAGGTTTTCGATGCCTCTTTAGAACGGAAGCTTGAGCGTCGGCTCGACGCTTCTTAAGAACGCACCGAAGCGCTTCTTGATGCGCTCGAGCGCAGCCTCGTCGTCACCTTCAAGGCGCAGAACGACCACCGGAGTGGTGTTCGAAGAGCGCGCCAGCGCAAACCCGTCCTTGAACTCGATGCGCACGCCGTCGATCAGGATGATGTCCTCGGCGTCATCAAACTTCGCCGCATCCTGCAGTTTCTTCACGAGCACCTTGTTCTCGCCCTCCTGCATCTGGATCTGCAGTTCGGGAGTATTCACCGCCGTGGGAAGCGCGTCCAGCGTTGCCGAGGGATCGGTTGTGCGCGAAAGGATCTCAAGGAGCCTTGCGCCCGCATAAATGCCATCGTCAAAGCCGGGCCAGCGACCGTCGTTGAAGAAGAGATGACCGGACATTTCACCCGCAAACGGCGCTCCCGTTTCACGCAGCTTCTTCTTCACAAGGGAGTGCCCCGTGCAGCTGATCGTCGGCACGCCGCCGTGTTCGCGAATCCAGGGAACAAGCCTTCTCGTGCACTTCACGTCATAGATGATCTGCTTGCCGGGATGAGCCGCAAGGACGTCGGCCGCAAAGAGCATCATCTGGCGGTCGGGATAGATGATCGAACCCGAGCGGGTCACGACACCGAGTCTATCCGCGTCGCCGTCAAAGGCGATGCCGACTTCGGCATCACCCTTTGTGACACACTCGATGAGATCCTTCAAATTGGCGGGTTTGGAGGGATCCGGATGGTGATTCGGGAAGTTCCCGTCAATGTCCATGTAAAGCTCGGTGAACGAGCAGCCAAGGCCGGAGAAGATCCGTCGGGCCGTGGGGCCGGCAACGCCGTTGCCGCAGTCAATCGCGATTTTCATCGGACGGGCGAGCTTGACGTCTCCCAAAACTTTTTCGATGTAGGCCGGCAGCACATCAACCTGCTCGATGCGCCCCGGATGTGCGGCCTTCGTGCAGTCCCCCGCAACGATCTTCTCGTAGATGCCCTGAATGTCGGGACCGTAGAGTGTGAGTCCGCCCATCATCATCTTCAGGCCGTTGTAGTCAGCAGGGTTGTGCGAGCCGGTGACAGCAACGCCGGAGCCGTTCCCGAGATAGTTCGTTGCGAAGTACAGGACCGGGGTCGGAACCATTCCGATGTCCTTGACATCAACGCCCGCATCGGCAATGCCGCGCATGAGTGCCTGGCTGAGCGCGGGGCCGGAGAGCCGGCCGTCGCGGCCGACGCAAAGGCTGCCGATGCTCTGGGCGGCAGCCATGTTGCCTAGAACCAGGCCAACCTGGTACACAACCTCTTCGGTGAGAGTCTTGCCGACAATGCCGCGGATGTCGTAGGCCTTGAAAATTGAACGGTCGGGCTGCATGGGATGAGATTCCTTAAAAAGTTCGCTGGGAAGCCGCTTCAGGGACATACGCCCCGGCAAGCATCCCGCGCTATGAGTAATTCTGCTTATTTTAGTCCTGACATCAGTGTCATTCCAACGCTGTTTGCTGCAGCCGCCTGTTACCATTTGCACTTCTGATGACGGCCCTGGGAGTTGCAATCATGCATCGCAGACACCTTCTTTCTCTTCTGGCCTTGGCCCCAATTGCCTCTGCCACCTCAGTATCGACCTCCGTGATCTCGCCCCAACAGGCCTGGAAGTACATGCAGAAACATCCTGAGGCCATCGTCATCGATGTGCGCACTCCAGAGGAATTTCAGTCGGGTCACATCCCGGGCGCGATTAATCTGCCGCTTGCTGCCATTGTCTCCGGGAACATACCGGTCACTTTCTCGGACAAAGGCAGGACTTACCTTGTCTACTGCCGCTCCGGACGCCGCAGTGCCGCGGCCGTCCGGCTGCTCTCTAGCCTCGGCTATCGTAGCCTGTACGACTTTGGCGGCATCCTCGACTGGCCGTACGATATCGTTCGCTAGGCGACAAAACCTCCAAGACAAAAAAAGGGAGCCTTGCAGCTCCCTTTTTTTGTCTTGTCCGGCCGGGGATTTCCCCCGGCCCGTCAGACTAATCGTCCTATCACAAATTGTGTTTTTGTTATTGGCTACCGATTAGATGTAGCCGTAGGCCATGCCGAGCAACATGCCAACGATCACGGCGGTGATCACACCAATCAGACCCGGAAGGATGAAGGAGTGGTTGATCACGAACTTGCCGATGTGCGTCGTGCCGGAGCGGTCGAACGTCAGGGCAGCAAGGTCAGACGGATACGTCGGAAGGATGTAGTAGCCGTAGCAAGCGGAAGCCATGGCGCAGATGATGCCAGGAGGCGTGCCGATCTGGATAGCGACCGGGACGACGATGGCAACAGCAGCAGCCTGGGAGTTCACGAGCTTGGACACAAGCAGGAGAACAACACCGAAGGTCCACGGAGCAGCCTTGACCCACTCGGTCAGACCGATCTTGAGCTGGCCAATGTGGTTCGAGAACATCGTATCAGACATCCAAGCCACGCCGTACACGGAAACGATGGCAACCATACCGGCGTTGAACACGCTGGTCTTGTTGATCTTCTTGGCGTCGCAGAACATGACCATCAGGATGCCGGCGAACAGCATGAACATCTGGATGACGAGGGTCATCGAGAGGCGCTTCTTGCCGACGAGCGGACGGAGTTCAGGCGTAGAGCCGAGAACAGCAACGACAGCAACGGTCGCGAGGAAGATCCACAGGGAACCCCACTGCTTCTTGTTGAACTTAACGCCAAGCAGGGTCGTGGTTTCGCCGTAGACGTACTTCTTCTGTTCCGGATCAGCGATCAGAGCCTGGAACTGCTCATCCTTGTCGAGATCCTTGCCACGGAACACGGAGAACGTGCCGACAGCGAACAGACCGACGAGGGCAGCCGGGATGGTGATGCTGAGCAGGGTAACCAGCGAGAAAGGCTGACCGCCAACGAGCTGGCCGTCCATCAGGGCAACCATCGAGACGCAAGCCACAGCAGCCGGCGAGCAGATCACGCCCATCTGGGCAGCGATCGTGGAAGCAGCCATCGGACGCTCCGGACGGATGCCGTTCTTAATGGCAACGTCATAGATAATCGGGAGCATCGTGTACACAGTGTGGCCGGTACCGCAGAGAACGGTCAGCATCCAGCAGAGGTACGGAGCCAGATAGCAGACGGCGCGCGGATGATTACGCAGCACGCGTTCAGCAATCTGCAGCAGGCAGTCAAGACCGCCAGCAGCCTGCAGAGCAGAGCTGGCGCACACCACGGCCATAATCGTGAGAATCACGTCGACCGGGGGCTTGCCGGGCTTCAGGCCGAAGCCGAAGACGAAGATGAGCAGACCGATGCCGCCCATGAGACCGAGCGTCATGCCGCCCTTGGGAGCAGCGTAGAACAGGCACGCCAGAAGGACAGCGAGTTCTAGCCAAAAGTTAAGACCCAATTCCATTTTTCTTTTCCCCTAGGTGAATAGGACATCTGCAATGATGGCGCACTTTTTAATCCGAAAGAAGTAAAGGATTCAGATTTCTTGATCTGCGTCGAAGGCATAGTTAATTTAGACTTAGGGTAAACCCTTGATCGTTGCAAAAATCGCTCACATCTGTTAAGGGATAGCGTCGGTTTCGCCTGTTTTGCCCCGATATGCCTTGCGATCTTTTACATTTGATTACACGAGCACAGGGATTTCACTGCCCTATCGGGAGGTGTCACCCCTCGGACTTGCGGCAGTTTTTCCATCTTGGAACTACTCATAAATTGGTAGACGGGCCTTTCTCGGATGCACCAGCCCTGCGGCTAACATTTTTGGAGTACATCTGCGAGCCCTGCGCGCCTTGCGGGGTTCGACAAATGAGAATCTCTCTCAACAAAAAGCCCTCTCTTGATTCAAACTGCGCACCCGCCCGACTGCCGGGGAACGTTCCGCTGCATCACGGCAACCGCCTTGTCACACAAGCAGTTTTCTTTCGATTTCCACGATGTGGGAATTGCCTTGCGAATCATCCGGCATCTTTCCCTCCTCTTTGGAATCTCGAAAAGTTGCGCATCCCGGAATTGGTCTAGGCAGAATCTAGGCCAAGCCGCTATTCCCCCGGAGGAATAACCACCTGTTTTTATTAGGGTTTCCTTTGGAAAATCCCGTCTCACCTTGCTATAGTTGTGAACTTGGCGGTTCCAGGAACATTTCTCCTGCGGAATTGGCCTACCTTAGACCCCTTACGAAATATGTTTTATTCCGGCATTGTCGTAACGAGCAAGCCTGGGCTCTTTTCCCAAGCCGTAGAGACCGTGGCACAGATGCCCGGTGTTGAAATTCACCAGAAGGACGAAGCCAGCCTTCGCTTTGTGATCGTCATCGAAGCCTCTTCAATTCAGCAAGAGAGCGACCTGTTCACAAAAATCCGATTCCTGCCCGAAGTTGCCGATGCAGCCTTGGTTGTGCACCGCGGCGAAGGCGAAAGCGCCCCAGCCGCACTGAACTGATTGAGCATCAGCCCGCAGATTTCCCATACCTACTTACAAGTTTGATCTATCGGTCTGAAAGCCTCAAGCAGTCTCTTGCAGGGGCCAGACCTTCAAAGGAGAAAACCTTATGCAAACGTGTGCAGCAAACATTTCCCGCCGCAGTCTGATCAAGTCCGGCGTGGCCGCCTCCACGGCTCTTGCTGTTGGCATTCCCATCACCCCGATCGCCGCCAATGCCGCTCAGGAAGCCGACAAGGGCATCACCTGGACCAAGGGCGTATGCCGCTTCTGCGGCACGGGCTGCGGCCTGCAGGTCGGCACCATGAACGGCCAGATTGTTGCAACCAAGGGTGACCCTGACGCTCCCGTCAACCGCGGCCTGAACTGCATCAAGGGCTACTTCAACGCCAAGATCCTGTACGGCAAGGACCGTCTGAACCAGCCGCTCATGCGCAAGAAGAACGGCAAATTCGACAAGAACGGCCGGTTCGAGCCCGTTTCCTGGAAAGAGGCGATGGACGAGATCGAAAAGCAGTTCCGCCGCGTCTACCAGGCCAAGGGACCGACCGGCGTGTCCTTCATCGGTTCCGGCCAGTACACGATTCCCGAGGCTTACACCGTGAGCAAGATGCTCAAGGCGGGCTTCCGCTCCCACAACATCGACCCGAACGCCCGCCTTTGCATGGCCTCGGCCGTTGTCGGCTTCTACCAGACCTTCGGCGTTGACGAACCGAGCAACTGCTACGACGACATCGAGATCGCCAACACGATGGTGCTCTGGGGCAACAACATGGCCGAAGCCCATCCGGTGCTGTGGTCCCGCGTAACCAACACCAAGCTCACCAAGAAGGAAACGCGCATTTTCAACGTCACCACGCACTCGAACCTCTCTTCCGGGCTCTCCGACGTCGAAATCATCTTCAAGCCGAACACGGATCTCGCCATCCTCAACTACCTTGCTCGCGAAATCATCAAGCGCAAGGCCTACGACAAGAAGTTCATTGACGATCACTGCATCTTCGCAACCGGCGTCGTTGACATCGGCTACGGCATGCGTCCGACTGACAAGTTCGCCTTCGAGGCGGAAAAGGACACCCAGGCCAAGCAGAACAAGATCGTTCTCACCAAGGCCGAGGCCATCGGCCAGCACCGCCCCGAGATGGAGGGCAAGGTTGTCGAGCAGAAGAACCAGGGCAACAACGGCGCACACTGGCACATCACCTTTGACGAGTACTGCAAGGGGCTTGAGCCCTACACGCTCGACTTCGTCGCTCCCCTTGCCAAGGGCGATCCCGACGAGCCGCTCGACGAGTTCAAGAAGAAGCTGAAGATGCTGGCCGACTTCTACTGCGACCCCAAGAAGGACATCCTCTCCTTCTGGTGCATGGGCGGCAACCAGCACGTGCGCGGCGTGTGGATGAACGAGCAGGTCTACGCCCTGCATCTTCTCACCGCCAAGCAGGCCCGTCCCGGCAACGGCGCCTTCTCGCTCACCGGCCAGCCCTCTGCCTGCGGCTCGGCCCGCGAAGTCGGCGCGTTCTCGCACCGCCTGCCCGCCGACCTGCTCGTTGCCAATCCCAAGCATCGTGAAAAGACCGAGAAGATCTGGAATGTTCCTGCCGGCACCATCAATCCCAAGCTCGGCAAGCCCCTCATGGGCCTGATGCGCGGTCTCGAGGACGGCTCGGTGAACTTCATGTGGACCCAGGTCGTCAACGTGTTCCAGTCCGCGCCCAACGCCAACCACTGGCTCAAGGCCGCCCGCAAGCCCGAGAACTTCATCGTGGTCGCCGACGCCTATCCGACGCTCTCGGCAAAGGTTGCCGACGTGATCCTGCCCGCCGCCATGATCTTCGAGAAGTGGGGCCTGTACGGCAATGCCGAACGCCGCACCCAGGGCTGGACGCAGATGGTTGAGCCCGTCGGCCAGGCCCGCACCGACATCGCCATGATGTTCGAGCTTTGCAAGCGCTTCAAGATCAAGGAGTGCTGGTGCGAGCAGAAGGTCGGCGACATCACGCTGCCCAACGTCATCGAGGCCGGCAAGGCCATGGGCTACGACCCCGAGATGAGCCTGTACGACGCGCTCTTTGCCAACATGAAGACCGCCAAGGAAACTCCCTGGCCCGATCCGAAGTATCCGGGCAAGCACTGCTCGACCGCCGAAGAGATGGGGCTTGACTGGTTCCCCGAGAAGGCGCTCTTTAACGAGTACCGCCAGTTCACGCTCGGCGGCCACGACCTGGCGGACTTTGACACCTACATGGATCCCAAGGTCCACGGTCTGACCTGGCCGGTCGTCGACGGCAAGCCCACCAAGTACCGCTTCAACGCAAAGTTCGACCCGTTCGTGAAAAACGGCGACTTCGAGTTCTACGGTCCCCTGATGAAGGCGATTCCGAGCGGCAACCTGAAGGGCGTCACGGACAAGACTCCCAAGCCCCTGCCCGGCCGCGCGAAGATCTTCTTCCGTCCGTTTGCCGAACCCGTCGAGAAGACCGACAAGAAGTACGACCTCATGCTCTGCACGGGCCGCATCCTCGAGCACTGGCATACCGGCACCATGACGCGCCGCGTGCCCGAGCTGCACCGCGCCGCTCCGCACGCCGTTCTGTACATGAACCCGAAGGACGCCGAGGATCGCGGCATCAAGCGCAATGACCTCGTCGAAATCACCAGCCGCCGCGGCTCGATCAAGTCCCGCGTCGAGACCCAGGGCCGCATGAAGATGCACCGCGGCTTCTGCTGGATGGCCTTCTTCGATGAGTCGGTTCAGGTCAACAAGCTCTGCGTGGACGCCACCGATCCGATCTCCGGAGAGCCCGACTATAAGAAGAACGCCGTCTTCGTGAAGAAGATCTAGGCACTGTCAAGGATGAACCCAGATGGTGAAAACCAATCGACGTGAGTTTTTGCAGATCGTCGCTCAGGGGACGGGGCTCGCCGCGTGCTCCGGGCTCGGGCTGCTCGGGCTTGCCCGGGGCGCCCGCAGCCAGAGCTGGGCGCCGCGTCCTCCCGGAGCTGCCGAGGACTTCGCCAATCTGTGCATGAAGTGCGGTCTGTGCGTGAAAGCCTGCCCGTACGACACGCTGAAGCTCGCAAAGCTCGGAGACCGCGCGCCCCTCGGGACGCCGTTCTTCGAGCCCCGGGACGTTCCCTGCTACATGTGCCAGGACATCCCCTGCGTGAAGGTCTGCCCGAGTGGCGCTCTGAAGCGCGATCTGGACGACATCAAGAAGGCCCGCATGGGCATCGCCGTCATTGATCCCTCTTCGTGCCTGTCCTGGCAGGGACTGCGCTGCGAGGTGTGCTACCGCGACTGTCCTGTCAAGGATGAGGCGCTCCGGCTCGCCCCCCATCCGCGCGAGCTCTCCAAGCACGCCGTGTTCGTGCCAGTGATCAACCCGAACAAGTGCACGGGCTGCGGCCTGTGCACCTGGAGCTGCCCGACCCAGAAGCCCGCGATCAACATTCTTGACCGCGAGACCTTCCTCGGACACATCGGCGACCACTACCGACTCGGCTGGCTCGACGATCAACCGCACAATCCGGCCCCGCCCAAGCTTCCCCGCACCAAGGAGGAGGAAACCCGGCCCGCGGGCGCTGACTTCCTCAACAACATGGAGGATCCGATATGAGCATCGACAAGAAGCCCTCGGCCTCCGCCTCTAGAGGCTATCGGTGGCGCTATACGATCGCCCGCCGCCTCGTGCAGCTTGCAATCCTCGGCCTGTTCATCGGAACGGCGCGGCTCGGCTGGACGCTCTTTGGTGAGCCGCTCCTTTCGGGCGACTTCTCCTCGAGCCTGCTGCTCGGCCTCATTCCGCTCTCCGATCCGTTCGCAGTGCTTCAGAAGCTCTGTGCCGGCCACACGCCAGAACTCACCATGATTACGGGTTCGCTCATCGTGCTCGCCGTCTGGATCGTACTCGGCGGAAGAAGCTTCTGCGCCTGGATGTGTCCCATGAACCTCGTGACGGATCTCGCCGATCAACTGCGCACCTGGCTCGGGATCAAGTCCGACATGCTGCGCATTCATCAGAACGCCCGCTACGCAGTCGCCGTCGGCGCCCTGGCCGCTTCGGCGGTGAGCGGCACGGCCGCGTTCGAGTGGGTGAGTCCGCAGGCCTTCCTCTGGCGAGAACTCGTCTGGGGGCTGGGCTGGGGCTGCGCAAGCGCCGTTCTGGGCGTGTTCGCGCTTGATCTGCTCGGCATGCGGCGCGGCTGGTGCGGACACCTCTGCCCGCTCGGAGCATTCTGGAGCACCGTCGGCAAGGCGGGCATCATCCGCCCCATGTTTGACGCAAGCAAGTGCGACAAGTGCGCCAAGTGCATCCGCATCTGTCCGGAACCGCACGTCATGGGCCTGAAGGATGCCGCCGAACATGGTTTTGTCAAATCCGGAGCGTGCCTCAACTGCGGCCGCTGCATTGCAGTGTGCCCGCAGGACGCCATTCAGTTTGGCCTTCGCTTCAATGCGAAGCCCAATCAAACATTTATGAACTCCAATCAAGGAGAACGCAATGCGTAAACTCGTTATGACTCTTTCGGTGATGGGCGCTCTGACCGCCTTCTCACAGGCCGCTCTTGCCGGTGATGCCGCGGCGGTCCTCAACCAGATGGACATTGATTCGACCAGTCTGGAAAAGACCAGCCCGTTTGACGTTCCCCAACCCGAAGCCTTCGAGATGAACGCCGGCAAGATCCGCGAGACGCCCTTCGGCACGCCCGCCATCATTCCTCATGCCATTGAGAACTACAAGATGCTTCCGGAATACAACTCCTGCCTGATGTGCCACGGCAATCCCGAGAAGATCGATCAGCCCAAGGTCAGAAAGCAGCCCCAGTCGATGCCCTCGACCCACTGGACCAAGAACGACAAGGGCGAACTCGTGATGCACGGCTCGCGCCACCTATGCACGTTCTGCCACGTGCAGCAGGCCGATGCCGAACCCCTGGTTGAGACTGTCAACTAACCGTCCTCTCCCGGCACCCTTTCAAACACCGCCCGGCCCCCGGGGCCCGGGCGGTGTTTGCCTTCCGGGTCGCACCAAGTGATCTGAACAATATGAACGCGCAGCATGATCTCTAGCGGCCAAGCCTTGCGGCCTCGCGTGTTCTTGAAGTAGTGAGGTCGAACGAGATCCTCCAAGATGTGTCAGGGAACGATTTCCTCGAGACGGTCGAAGAATTTCGCCCGGCGAGTGCGGCCGGTGTAGGGATCGGAGCCCACGACTAAATCGGCCACAGTTCTTTGTATGGGCAGGGGCGCGGTAAATCCTCAATATGCAACTATGCGTATAATAGCACGTCAGCTATATAAAGTCAAGGAAAAACACGCCCCTACAAAAAAACTTCCTGGACTAACATTCGCCCACATTAATCAGAGGCTCCTTAGACGGTAAGCGGAACGCCGAGGGCGCGTGAGACGCGAAGAATTGTGTCAAAGCGGGGGTGCGAACCTTCGGCAAAAGTCTTGTAAAGACTCTCTCTGCCAAGCCCGGTATCGGCAGCCAGTTGCGCCATGCCGCGGGCGCGCGCAATATGGCCCAGAGCCCGCACAATTTCCTCGGAGTCGCCATCGGCCAGAACCTGGCGAAAATACTCCCGAATGGAGTCCTCGTCTGTCAGATAATTCGTTATATCAAATCGTTTGGTTGTAATTGTCATGACTCACAATTCCTTGGCGATCTTGATCGCCTGTTCGATGTCTGACTTCTGAGATGCCTTGTCTCCGCCGCACAGAAGAAAAATGATTTGTCTGTCACGGATTGTGTAATAGAGCCGATAGCCAGCTCCTATGCTGACTCTCATCTCGCTCTCTAATTGCTTTGTGGTCTCCAAAATTCCCATGTTCTGCATGCTCTAATCTTCGGGCAATCGCAATCTTTGCCACTTTGTCCCGCAACGAACAGTGCCAAGCATCGAATATAGAAGTTGTCTCGACGATATATTCCATGGCCAAATTGTATCCGACTAGATACAAATTTTCATGAATCTCATCACGGTGCCTAGCCTTAAGTTACGGCTCTTTGCGACACCCCCGCCAAAACCTTTTGGCTCTTCAGGCACCGGGGGCGATCCGTCTACAGATTCTGCGGAAGCAGCTGACGCGCCCTTCACCCTGCCGAACTGACCGCCGCCCGTCGTCGTCATCGAGCCGTTCAGAACGAGCCTTCCGTTCATCGCGTCCGGATTGCCGATCACCACGGTGCCGCCCTGCCCCGACGCGCCAAACGAAGCGTTGCCGTTCACGGTCAGCCTGCCGTTCCGCCTTGCGGCGTTTCCAATGACAACGCTGCCGCCCGCGCCGGATGATCCCGTGCCGAACGCGGCGTTCCCAGTCACATCGAGATCAGCGGGTGCGGATTCGCTGCCGATGCGGGTGCTGCCGTCGAGCTGACTGGTTCCCTTGTCGTGAAGGTTCCTGCCGACCGTGGCATTGCTCTGCATCGTCACATCGCCATTCAGTGTGGAGGTTCCGCCGACCGTGAGGTTCCTGCCGACATCGGCATTGCCGCTCACGCGGGCATCCTTTTCAACCGTGAGGCTGTCCCTGAGCATTGTTGCTCCAGCCACATCCAGCGTGCCGCCCACGGTCTGATCGCCCGCAACATTGAGAGACGGTCTGCTTAAACTGAGCCTCCCTATAATTTCCTCTCCAGCAAAATATCAGCGACATCAACTCACAATGCGTACAGTCGTCATCGGGATGAGCGGCGGCGTGGACAGCGCCGTCAGCGCCTACCTTCTCAAGCAGGCGGGCTACGAGGTCATCGGCCTTTTCATGAAAAACTGGGAGGACGACGATGACTCGGAATACTGCTCGAGCCGCCAGGATCTCATTGATGCGGCAAGTGCGGCCGACATCATCGGCATTGACCTCGAGGCCGTGAATTTCGCCAAGGAATACAAGGATCGCGTGTTCGCCAACTTCCTTGAGGAATACTCCGCCGGCCGCACGCCGAACCCGGACGTGCTTTGCAACGCTGAAATCAAGTTCAAGGCCTTTCTCGACCATGCCATGCGCATGGGAGCCGACCACATTGCAACCGGCCACTACTGCCGGGTGCGCGAGCGGGACGGCCTCTTCGAACTGCTTCGCGGCTCGGACCCCGGCAAGGACCAGAGCTATTTCCTGCACAGGCTGAACCAGTCCCAGCTCTCAAAGGCCGTGTTCCCCGTAGGCGGGATGCTCAAGAAGGATGTCAGGGCGCTTGCCCGGCAGATCGGCCTGCCCGTCGCCGACAAGAAGGACTCCACCGGAATCTGCTTTATCGGCGAGCGACCCTTCAGGGAGTTTCTCAACCGCTATCTGCCGACCAAACCCGGCCCCATCCGCACGAGCGAGGGCAGGAAAATCGGCGAGCACATCGGCCTTGCCTTCTACACGCTCGGCCAGAGAAAGGGCATCGGCATCGGCGGAAGCCGCGAGGGCAGCGGAGAGCCCTGGTTCGTCGCAAGAAAGGATCTCAAGACGAACACGCTCTGGGTCGTGCAGGGCCACGACCATCCGTGGCTGCTCTGCCGCGAGCTCGTCGCCGTAAAGACGAGCTGGTGCTCGGGCGCAGCGCCCGCCGCCGGCACCCCCGTGACCGTCAAGACAAGATACCGTGCGCCGGACGGCTCCTGCCGTGTGCTGCAGGCTGACCAAACCTCGATGCGGCTCGGCTTTCCCGATCCCCAATGGGCGGCTACGCCCGGTCAGAGCGCCGTGCTCTATCAAGGCGAAGTGTGCCTTGGCGGCGGATTCATCGACGCGGTATCGAAGTAGTATCATGTCCGACCAGGCGGAGAAGCCTCTGATAAACCAAGCTTCTCGCATGTTATTTCAAGGATTTACCTAGGAAGGGAGACAAGGATGGAAAAGAAGAACATCGACTGGGGCAAGCTCGGCTTCGGCTATACCCGCACCGATTACCGCTGGCACTCCGAGTGGAAGGACGGCGCCTGGGACAAGGGCGGCCTCATCACCGATGAGCACATCACCCTGCTCGAGAGCGCCTGCGTGTTCCACTATTCCCAGAGCTGCTTCGAGGGCATGAAGGCCTACACCACGAAGAACGGCGACATCGTCACGTTCCGCCCGGACATGAACGCCGAGCGCATGATGCAGACTGCGGCGCGCCTTGAAATGCCGGTCTACCCCAAGGACCAGTTCATTCACGCCGTCGTTGAGACGATCCGCGCCAACGCCGCATGGGTTCCGCCCTACGGCACGGGCTGCTCGCTGTACGTGCGCCCCGTGATGATCGGCTCGGGCCCGCAGATCGGCGTGGCCCCGGCTCCCTCCTACATGTTCCGCGTGTTCGTCATGCCGGTCGGCGCATACTTCAAGGGCGCCGTCAAGCCTCTGCGCGTGCGTGTGTCCGACTTCGACCGCGCAGCGCCCCGCGGCACCGGCCACATCAAGGCGGGCCTGAATTACGCCATGAGCCTGCATCCGACGATGGAAGCTCATCGCGAGGGTTTTGCCGAGAACGTGTATCTGGATCCGGCCACCCGCACCTACGTTGAGGAAACCGGCGGCGCCAACATCCTGTTCGTTGACAAGAACGACAACCTGATCGTTCCGAAGAGCGATTCGATCCTGCCCTCCATCACCCGCCGCTCGCTCGTATACGTGGGCGAGAAGTACCTCGGCCTGAACGTGATCGAACGGCGCGTTGCGCTCGAGGAAGTCAAGGATTTCAAGGAATGCGCCCTGTGCGGCACGGCTGCCGTGCTCGCCCCGGTCGGCGAAATCCACACCAAGGACGGCGTCATCGCGCTGCCCTCGGGCATGGAGAAGATGGGCGAGGTGAGCGCCAAGCTGCGCAGCACGCTCACCGGCATCCAGAACGGCGAAATCGAAGCGCCCGAAGGCTGGATCGTCAAGGTCTGCTGATCGGGGCCCGGTTTTTGAAAGGATCCTCGAGAGGGGCTCCTTAAGGCCAAGCGGCGACTCTCCCCTTGCGGGAGGTCGCCATTTTCTTGTGCTCGGTCAGAGCCGTCCGCTCAGGCATCAAACCAGTCCGTCGTGACGGTGCTCCGGTCAAACACCTCGCCAAGGTGCGGCGTTAAGGGCGACACCCCCAGTTCCCGCGCCTTTGCCGTGCTCTGGATGACCGAAGCGTTCCATGCGTGCAGGGCAAGCGAATACGCGCCCCAGTGGATCGGCACGAACCGCCCCGCCCGGACGGTCTTTGCCGCCATCGCTGTCTCACCCGGGAACATGTGCACATCCCTCCAGCGCTCGTTGTACTGGCCGTTCTCGATGAACGCGACATCGGGTGCCGGAAAGCGGTCGCGGATCATCGCAAAGTGCCTGCCCCAGGAGGTGTCGCCCGAGCAGTAGGTCGTGCCGCCGGGGCCGACAATAAAGTACCCGCACCAGAGCGTGCGGTTCTGATCCGTCAGTCCCCTGCCGCTCATGTGCCGGCCAGGCACGGCTGTGACCGAAAGGCCCGGCGCGAGCTCTTCGCTCTCCCACCAGTCAAGCTCGCGGATCCTGTCGGAGGCGATGTCCCAGTCCCAGAGGATTTCGCCGACGCCGAGCGGGCAGACAAAGCGGCTGCCGCGGGCGGCGAGCGCCCGAACCGTCGGCTCCTCCAGATGGTCGTAATGCGAGTGCGTGATGAGCGTCGCGTCGACGGCGGGAAAGTCGGACAAGGCAACGGGCGGCGCCTGAAAGCGATGCATGAGCATCGGAACGGGCGAGACGCTCTCCCCCACCACCGGGTCGACCGCGATGGTCACCCCCGCCTGGCGCATGAGAATCGAACTGTGCCCGAGCCACACGTACTGCGACCGCTCCTGCGGCGCGAGGAACCGATCCCAGTCGGGACGGGCGACGGGCAGCGGCCGAAGCGGATGCCGCCCCTCTTCGCGCTCATGAACACTCATCGTCCAGAGCGCTCCGAAGACGTTCTTTGCCGGGCTCATCGGATCCAGGGCATGGAACCTGCCGCTTGCGGGGTCCCAGTGGTCGCTTGCGGGAAAGGCGGGCGAAGCGTGTGCGCAGCCTCCCGAAACAAATGCGGCTGCGGCGCAGGCCGCGGCGCTCTTCAGTACGCCCCGGCGGCTCATTGCGGCGCCAGAAGCATCGGTCCCAAAAGAATTGCTGCTCATCAAGATTGCCTCGTCCCAAAGATTCCGGCATTATGAACCTCCGCAGTCTCACGACTGCGGTTTCGGGAGACCGTAGTCGCCCTTCCAACAATGACCGGCATGGCCACAATTGTGGAGATGCCGATACACTGTGGGCGCGTTCACAAAGGCGCCCTCATCGACTTGGAGTCGCTTTCTGAGCCACTCGTCGCCGAGTTCTTTCCGGCCAATATTCAGTGCACCATTGATGTCGGCATTGATCAATTGACCGCTCCCCGTTCTATACAGCCCCCGATGGATTCGCCTGCCGCTGAATTTCGGGATTTGAGCATCGCCGAAATTGGGTACAGAATCGAAATCCAAGGCACTGGCCTTTGAGCTGTAGCTTTCCTCGCGCAGAATCACGGTGATGCCGCAGCCTTGAGCCTTGTACTGGAGCATTTCTATGAACTTTGCATGGGGGATCATGACAAAGTTCTGATTGTTCCGTTTCCCCAGGCAGACCTGCTGCTTCCAATCCTTGCTTCGTCCAACGATCAGCACTCCAAGGTCGTTTGCCACGCAGTAGTTCACAACCATGCGGCTGATCTTGTGCAAGAGGTCGTTCATGCAGCGATCCCGCTTGAAGGATCTGATGGAGTAATGCCCCGTTTTCTCCAATGCTCGCAACTGAGCCATGTCCTTGTTGTACTTCTGGTTGAGTGATTTGAGAATTCCACCCTTGACAAGGAAGGGGGCGAGCCCTGGCCTTGTCGCGACGGCGGCTATGAAATTCTCCACTCCCAGATCAAGCACACAGGCATGATCAGAGTCGAGCTTGTAGTCAAATGTACGATTCTCCTCGTAGGTGAGTTCAAGGATAAAACTGTTTCCGGCAGGGACGATCCGAACATCTCCCACCTTTGCTGAGCGGGCCGGGGCATTGAACTCCTGCTCCGGGCTGCAGATGACCCGCATGGGAGTAAACCCGACCTTGTCCTGTCCGCTCAGATGCAACAATCCCTGCCTGATGCAAAAGCCGTTTCGGTTGACATAGAAGGTTCTGTAGCGCTTGCGATATCCTGGGAGTTTTGGTTCGCCCTTGAATTTGTCAGGGTGCTTGCGGTACTCATTCTTGGCATTGATGAACGAAAGAAACTGCTCTCGGATGATTTGCCCCTGACGCTGAGCGCTTGCCGCTGAAGGCATGCCCCGATAGTCCGAAGGATACTGTTCACGCAGTTCGCGATCCAGCGTCTGTCTGTTGGGAAAGTCTTTTTTTTCGATGAACAGGTGCCGCAGAATATAGGTCGCGCAATTGCCCAGGCGTCTGGCCAAGCCGCAGAGACGATGGCAGGCCTTCCAATTTGGATGCGATCGGGAAATAACGATTCTTTCTACTCTTTGCGACATCTCGGGCTTACTGATGAAACTGCAATCTGGATCACACAGCGTATTCAATCTGAAAGTTCACTTGGTGTTCGTTGTGGCTTATCGGAGAAAGGCTATATCTGCACGCATTTTATCCGATCTTCATCATTGGTTTTCCGAGGCTTGCTTGTATTCGGGAGTCGAACTGATCGAGTTCTCAGGAGAATCCGATCATGTCCATCTGTTGGTTGGCATGAAACCATCGGTGCGCCTGTCCGATCTGGTACGAACTCTCAAATCCTATTCGTCAAGCAAAATTCGGCTCAACCACTGGGTAGAGATCAGGAAAAAGCTTTGGGGAACCAGGTTCTGGTCACGCAGCTATTGTGCTATCTCCGTCGGCGACGGTGCTACCACTGAAATCATCAAGCGCTACATTCAACAGCAGGACAAGCCACGCTAGCGCGTGGCCGCTATCCATCCCCATGCTCACGCATGGGGAATTCCGCGTTTTTTGTTAAAAAGCGCCTCTCCGGGAGCACTTTCTGATCCTTGCTCTTTTCTGTCATTTCCTGGCAGGCTCTTCCGTTAAGATTGCGGCCACAGACCAACAACCCGGCTAGGAGCGTCCCCGCCATGACCATTTTCGAATCCGCCCGCTTTTTCACTTCGGCCGCCAAGCTGACCGATCTGCCCGGGGCCGGCATTCCCGAGATCGCCTTTGCCGGCCGCTCCAATGCGGGCAAGTCCACGACCATCAACGTCCTCACGCGCCAGGGGCGTCTGGCCTTTGCCTCAAAGACCCCGGGCCGCACCCAGCTCATCAACTTTTTCAAGCTCACGCGCAAGCTCCCCGAGCGCTCCGAGCGCGAGGACATTGCGTTTCTCGTTGACCTTCCCGGATACGGCTACGCAAAGAGCGCCCCGGATGTGCGCGCCTCCTGGAGCGAACTCGTGGGCGGGTATGTCGCCACGCGCCCCAACCTCACGGGCGTGGTGATCGTAATGGATGCACGCCGCCCCTTCATGCCGGCCGATGAATGGGTGCTCGACTTTTTCCGCTCCCAGCCGCACATCCGCCAGCACTGGCTCCTTAACAAGGCCGACCAGATCAAGACCGCGGAGAAGGCGGCCGTACTGCGCCTTGTAAAGCAAAGAGCTGCACAGATGGGCCCGCAGGTCTCCGTGCAGCTCTTTTCAGGATTGAAGAAAACCGGCGTTGAGGAACTCTCCGACACCCTGCTCGGGTGGATTGATCCCGAGGGGCGGTTCGCTCAGTAGCGCCGCTTCTCTCCAATGGAACCCGCCCGGCAGGCGGGTTTTCTTTTCCCCGTTAGTAGTTCCAGCCTTCCTTGAGCCACCTTGCGACGTCAAGCGCGCAGTACGTGAGGATGCCGTCGGCACCGGCGCGCTTGAAGCAGATCATCGACTCCATGGTGATTTTCTTCTCATCAATGCAGCCCGCGGCTGCGGCGCACTTGATCATGGCGTATTCGCCCGAGACATGATAGGCAAACGTGGGGGCACGGAACTCATCCTTCACCATGCGCACGACGTCAAGGTACGGAAGCCCCGGCTTGACCATGACCATGTCGGCGCCTTCAGCGAGATCCAGGCCGACCTCCCAGAGCGCCTCGTTGGCGTTCGCGGGGTCCTGCTGATAGACGGCCTTGGTGGACTTGCCCAGGTTCGAGCTCGAGCCGACGGCGTCGCGGAACGGACCGTAGAAGGAGGAGGCGTACTTTGCGCTGTAGGCCATGATCCGGGTGTGGATGAGGCCCTCGGCTTCAAGCGCCTTGCGGATCGAGCCGATGCGGCCATCCATCATGTCGGAGGGCGCCACAACGTCGACGCCTGCGCGGGCCTGCGTGAGGGCCTGGCGGATCAGCATCTGAACGGTTTCGTCATTGAGGATGTAGCCCATCTCGTCGATAAGGCCGTCCTGGCCGTGCGTCGTATACGGGTCGAGCGCCACATCGCACATGATGCCGAGCTGCGGGAACTTCGCCTTCACGGCGCGGATCATGCGCGGAATGAGGCCGTCGGGGTTGGCGGCTTCCCGCCCGTCGGGCGTCTTGAGCGCATTGTCAATGTGCGGGAACGGGGCGATCATCGGGATGCCGAGCTCGACGCATTCGGCGCAGACCTTCAGGAGCTCGTCGATCGTGTAACGGCACACGCCGGGCATCGTGGGAATCGGTTCACGCTTGCCCTCGCCTTCCATCACGAACACCGGAAGGATGAGATCGTTGGGGGTCACGACATTTTCACGCATCAGGCGGCGGGAAAAGTCGTCATGCCGCATGCGGCGCATGCGAACCATCGGAAACTGGCCAAGAGTCTGCATTTTTCTTGCCTCTTTCAAAGGGAATTCTCTGTACGGGCACCGGGCGGATGCCCGGGCGTGTTGCGTTCATTTTGACACCAGCAACTTTCAGCAGTCTGAAAAGCACTGCGCCTGGCGCCGGATGCAATAATTTCCGGAAAGCGTCCTTCTTCCTTTTTTTCTCCAGGAGACCCCAATGCCAGAGCGAAACATGCCTGTTGTCGGCTGGACAGATGGCGCAGAAGTGCTCAGCGTCCCAGTGAAGCGTCCGATGGTGCATTTGATTGCGAATGTCGTCTACCAGCAGCGGATTGGCGTTCGCAGTTCGAGTCAGCTCAGAATGGACGTACTCGTCCCCAAGACCCCCGCCGCAAAGCCCGCCGTGCTGTTCTTCCCCGGCGGAGGATGGGTTTCAGCCGTCAAGGAGCGGTTCGGAGAACTGCGCTGGGGACTTGCTCAGGCCGGATTTGTCGTCGCATCGGCCGAATACAGTCTCGTTCCGGCCGGTTTCCCTGATCCTCTTGAAGACGGCCTTGCCGCCCTGCGTTTCCTGCGCTCGCACGCAAGCGATTTCTCCCTTGATCCCGACCATATCGGCATTTGCGGCAACTCTGCGGGCGGCTGGATGGCTCTGATGGTTGCGCTTTGCGCAAAGCCGTCCGAGATGCCTGGCGCGGTTTGTGCGCTGCATCCCGTGACGGAACTTGCCACCATCGCAGAGCAGTTGCCCCGGGACTATCAGGAACTCCACAGCTCTGAGGCCGCCCCCGAATCGCTCATGATGAATGGCGTCTCCTTCAGCAAGGGCTCGCCCCGCCCGATCGCCGGGAATCCCGAGCTCTGCGCCAAGGGCAGTCCCCTTGCGCTGCTTGAGGCCCGTGCTGCGGATCAGCCCCTTCCCCCGACTCTTCTGATTCACGGAAACGCCGACCGCCAAGTCTCGCCCCTGCAGAGCGTGAAGTTCTTCCGCGCACTGCGCAAAAGAGGCGAAAACGCCCGCTACGTTCTGCTCGACGGCGCCGATCACTCTTCTGACCACGTCTGGTACCAGAGGGAGACCGTTGCGCTCGTCAGCGACTTTTTCCGCTCAAATCTCGGGAGCGCGAACTAGGCCTGTCCTGCGCCTCTGCGGGCAGGACAGCATCCGAGGCGGCCGCAGCCCATGAGCTTCGACCGGCGGCCGTGCTCGCGAAATTTCAGGTCAAAGCAATCCATCTTTGCTAGGATGGACGATGTTCGTTGTTCTTGCCTGTAGGAACCATTCATGTCCGATCACTCCTGCGTCAGCACCCGAATGCCCGATCACGATGTGAGCGGCACGCTGAGCGCCCTTGCCGATGTCATTGAAAGCCGCAAAACCGCCGACCCGACAAAGAGCTACGTTGCCAAGCTTTTGTCCAAAGCGCCCGACGGCGTTCTGAAGAAAATCGGCGAAGAAGCGACCGAATGCGTCATGGCCAGCAAGGACAACTCCCCCAGAGACATCATTTATGAAGTGGCCGACCTGTGGTTTCACAGCCTCGTGCTGCTCAGCCAGCACAGCCTGCGCCCCGAAATGGTGCTCGCCGAGCTTGAGCGGCGCGAAGGCCTGAGCGGACTTGAAGAAAAAGCCCGCCGCACCCAAGGCTAGCCTTGTTACGCTTTAGGAGATCAATCATGCAGCTTGACGACTGCCTGTTTTGCAAAATCGCCCGCGGGCAAATCGAATCGGCAAAGGTCTATGAGGACGAGGACGTGCTCGCCTTCAAGGACATCAGCCCGAAGGCTCCCGTGCACTTCCTGATCATCCCCAAGCAGCACCTCACGTCGCTGGCGCATGCAACCGCCGAAGACACGCCGCTTTTAGGTAAAATGCTCGCTCTCGTGCCCGTGCTTGCCAAGCAGTGCGGATGCGAAAACGGGTTCCGCACCATCATCAACACCGGGAAGGACGGCGGACAGGAGGTGCCTCACCTTCACATCCACGTTCTCGGCGGCCCCCAGCCGTGGAAGATCTAGATTTCCGGCACTTGAGGGAATCTGCGTCAGCGGTACCCCGCGCAATACCACAGATATCTGACTAGGAGATAAAAATGGGCTCTCTTTCGATTTGGCACTGGCTGATCGTGCTGGCAATCGTTGTTCTCGTGTTCGGCACCGGCAAGCTCAAGAATCTGGGCAAGGATGTCGGCGGCGCCATCAAGGGCTTCAAGGAAGGCCTGAACGAGGGCGACGCTCCGGCAACCAAGGCCGAAACGCCCAAGGTTGAAGTCGCCAAGGCCGCCGAGACCGTTGAAGGCAAGGCCAAGGAAAAGACCGAGGCCTAATCAGGAGTTCGCAGGCGCCCCTCGCGTGCACCTGCGCCAACAGCCGAAAAGGGTGGCCGGATGGGGTCCGGTCGCCTCTTTGTTGCATGCGCAAACTGCAGAGTCATCATGATTGATCTGAGCTTTTCAGAACTGGCCATCATCGGTTCTGTCGCCCTTGTGGTGCTCGGCCCCGAACGGCTGCCGATGGTCGCCAAGACCGCCGGCAAGTGGCTGGGCAAAGCCCAGCGCATGGTCCAGCAGGTCAAAAGCGACATCGAGCGGGAAACTGAACTCTCGGAGTTAAAGAAGATTCAGGACGAGGCTCGGGGCATCGCAGACAACCTCACCAATACCATCAAGGGCGAGGCCGGACTCATCGAAAAAGAGTTCAGCGCCATCTCGAGCGACGTGAACAAGACGGCCTCGGAGATCGAGAGCAAGGCGGGAGAAGTCGCCTCCTCGCTTGAAGAGAAGGCCGGGGACGGCGCCGCCGCGGCGGAAAGCGCCTCGACGGGAACAGACTTTGATGAAGCCTCGGACGCCTCCGAGGCAAGCGAGACCCCTGAAACGCAGAGCGCGAGCAACGACGAGCAGGGGGGCGAGGACGGCTACGACTACTCCTGGGACGATTCGGGCGAGTACTCGTACAGCGAGCCCCAGGGCAAGGTCTTTGCCAAGCGCTACAAGTCCGGCCCCAGTATTGATGAACTTGCCGAGCAGCTCGAGCGGCTCAAGGCCGAAGTCGGAGACCGCTCTCCGCGCTTTGGCGGCAACAACCGCAGATACGTGGCCAGGGCCCGCTCCAACCGCGTACGCATCTACCGATAATCAGAGCATCCCATGGCAGACGAAGAAAAAAAAGAGCTGGAGGCTCCAGAGGATCCCGCCAACGAGCAGCCCCTCGTGCAGCATCTCATTGAGCTTCGCAATCGGATCGTGCGCTCGGCCATCGCCATTTTGGTCGTGTTCGCGTGCATGTCCCCGTTCATGAAGCAGATCTTCGACTACCTGTCCCGGCCGCTGATGGTGGCCCTGCCCCAGGGCGTGAAGCTCCTTGCAACCGGCGTCGTGGCTCCCTTCATGGTGCCGCTCAAGGTTACGCTCTTTGCGGCCTTCGTCGTGGCGCTGCCCTATGTCCTTTATCAGATCTGGGCCTACATCGCCCCGGCCCTCTACCGACGCGAAAAAAAGCTCGTGCTTCCGGTGATCGTCTCCTGCGTCGTGATGTTCGCCCTGGGCATGGCGTACTGCTACTTCATCGTCTTCGGCATGGTCTTCCGGTTCATCGCGAGCTTCTCTCCGGACTCCGTGAACTTCGCTCCTGACATTGACAGCTACTTCAGCTTCGTGCTGACGATGTTCTTTGCCTTCGGCGTCACGTTCGAAGTGCCGATCCTCGTGACCGTGCTCAACCGCGTGGGCATCGCCTCCAAGGAAAAGCTCGTCAAGGTGCGCCCCTTCGTGATCGTGGGCGCCTTCGTGCTTGCAGCCATCTTCACGCCGCCCGATGTGCTGAGCCAGCTGCTGCTTGCCGTGCCGCTCGTCATTCTTTACGAAGTGGGGCTCATTGTCGTGAAGTTATTCGGCAGGGACACGCCGCCGGAGGAACTCGAAGACGAGGAGTAGTCCCGGGCGCTAAGAGAGCGCTTAAGAGAAGGCGAAGGACGTTGATGCTCCTTCGCCTTTTTCTTGGTTCCCTTCCCGAACCAAAGAAAAAACCCGAGAGCGACTTGCACTTTCGGGCTTTAAACGTACCTGGTGGGAGCGCAGAGACTCGAACTCTGGACCGACGGATTAAGAGTCCGCTGCTCTACCAACTGAGCTACGCTCCCAGGATTCCGTATGGAAGACACCCGGCCCATAAGACCCGGCATCTGTCAAATTGTGGTGGGAGCGCAGAGACTCGAACTCTGGACCGACGGATTAAGAGTCCGCTGCTCTACCAACTGAGCTACGCTCCCATTCTCGAATTGTGTTCTTTTTGGTGGGTCGTGCGAGATTCGAACTCACGACCAACGGATTAAAAGTCCGCTGCTCTACCGACTGAGCTAACGACCCCCAAACATCTTGGCGGCTGCCCATGTTGCAGAGGAACACTCACCGAGGAGCGAGATTAAACACGCTTTTAAAGCGCTTGTCAAGCGCTGCGCAAAAACTTTTTGTGCCTCGCAGGGGCAAAGTCCATGCGCTCCTGCCGGGAATGCCTCGCCCGTCCTTGTGTCCAGGCCCCTCATAGATAGTTATTTATTATTTTTTGCGGCCTTGCATAGGTCTATTGTGTTAGGGTAAACACTAACATATTTGACACGAAACGCCCTCGCTTTTCTTCAAAAAACAGTGCATGATTGCGCCATGGAAAAGAAAAAATCCTCACACACCCATTGAAAACACTGGGGCGGTGGATCAAAGAAGCGAAAACACTTCCTTTATTGATCCACATGGATTTTCTTTCATGAAGAAACTGTCAAGTTTTATAGTTTTTAACTATTGATATTCAAAAGGTGTCAACATGGCCGAAAAGAAAAAGAATGAACCCCAGCGTCCGGTTCGAATCAGTGACGAGAACGAAAGAAAGAAGGCGCTCACCGCGGCGCTCGCCTACATCGAGAAGCACTTCGGCAAAGGCTCGATCATGCGCATGGACGACTCGGCGACCTATGACGACGTCGAGATCGTGAGCACAGGCTCGCTCGGCCTTGACCTCGCGCTCGGCGTCGGCGGCCTGCCCCGCGGCCGCGTGATCGAAATCTACGGTCCCGAAAGCTCCGGCAAGACCACGCTCACCCTTCAGGTGATCGCCGAAATGCAGAAGATCGGCGGAACCTGCGCCTTCATCGATGCCGAGCACGCGCTTGATGTCGTGTACGCCCAGAAGCTCGGCGTGAAGCTTGACGATCTGCTGCTCTCCCAGCCCGATACCGGCGAGCAGGCGCTCGAGATCACCGATGCGCTCGTGCGCTCGGGCTCGGTCGACCTCATCGTCATCGACTCGGTCGCCGCCCTCACGCCCAAGAGCGAGATCGAGGGCGACATGGGCGACGCCCTGCCCGGTCTGCAGGCCCGCCTGATGAGCCAGGCGCTGCGCAAGCTCACCGCCTCCATCACCCGCACCAAGACCCTCGTGATCTTCATCAACCAGATCCGCATGAAGATCGGCGTCTCCTACGGCAACCCCGAGACCACCACCGGCGGCAACGCCCTGAAGTTCTACAGCTCCGTGCGCATCGACATCCGCCGCAAGGGCACGCTCAAGAAGGGCGACGAGATCTACGGCTCGGAAACCCGCGTCAAGGTCGTCAAAAACAAGGTTGCGCCTCCCTTCAAGGAAGCGACGTTCGACATCCTCTACGGCGAAGGCATCTCCCGCGAGGGCGAGCTTCTGGACATCGGCTCGGATCTGGATGTTCTGGAAAAGAGCGGTGCCTGGTACAGCTACGGCGGCCAGCGCATCGGCCAGGGCAAGGACAACGCCCGGGAATTCCTGCGCTCGAATCCGGAGATTGCGCTTGAGATCGAAAACAAGATCCGCGCCATCAAGGGCATGAAGCCTCGTCCGACGTCCCTCACCCCCGGAGCCGTCACGCCCGAGGCGCTTGAGGAGCCCGAAGAGCCCGCCAAGAAGCCCCGCAAGGCTGCTGCCGCCGTCGCAGAACCAGACGACGTCGACATGGACAGCCAGATCGAGCCCGAGGATCTCTACCAGTAGTCCGAACGAGCCGTGACAAAGTCAAGGCAACAGCCCCGCACGCTTCTGATGCGGGGCATCGATCTGCTCTCCAGACGCGAGCATTCGCGCCTGGAGCTCTTTCGCAAGCTCTCCCGCACGCTGCAGGAGGGCGAAACGATCGATGACGTGAATGAAGCGCTCGATACGCTTCAGAAAAAGGGCTATCTCTCCAACGAACGGTACGCCGAGTCCCGCGTGCGAAGCCGCGAGCAGCGCTACGGCAATGCGCGTCTAGCCTATGAACTGCGCATGAGCGGCGTCAATGAAAACGAGATCCGTGAGGCGCTGAGCGGTTCGGCAAGCGAACTTGAGCGAGCGCGGCACGTGTGGGAGAGAAAGTTTTCCGAAGCGCCGCATGACGCCAAGGAGCGCGCCAGGCAAATCCGATTTCTTGCCGCCCGGGGCTTCTCGTTCGATGTCATCGGCAAGGTGATTGAAGGCGCGGACGAGGACGAATACTGAGCTCCAGTATCCCCGATCGCCTCAGAAAAGCTTTTTAACCGAATCCCAGGCCTGCCTTGCCTTGTCCTGAACCATGTCCGCAACGCCCTGCCCGGCGGGCTTCACTTCTTCGACGGGAGCTGCCTGCACGGTCGGCTTGGGAGCAAACTGCTGGAACTTCTGGAATTCAGCACGGGGCGCGGCGTAGTCAAAGATCCATACGGGGGCGGCGACGGTCCCCGAGGCCTTTGCATCAATGCTGAGCGCCGGGCCGTCCGCAAGTGCCGGAAAGTGCAGATGCAGTTCACCCTGCTGAGCACCGTCAGCCGTCTTCACCGAAAATGCGCCTTCGGCGCGCATGTCAACCGAGTTCGCAGAGAAATCGGAAATTCGCAAAACCCCGTCCGAGAGAGTCCATGCGCAGACCGCGTTCTGAACGAGCGTCACATCATCGCTTCCCGGCGTCCAGTCGACTCCCGTGATGATCGCCTGCCGCACTCCAAGCGCATCCATTGCCCGATATGCGCCCTGGGAGAGTCGCGCCTGACCAGAAGCCTTCACATTCCCAGCCGCTCCGGAGGCCTCAAACGTTCCAGCAAGCGCGCCGATGAGCGGCGTCTTCGTGCCGACAAACCCGGCGAGCTCCTCGATGTCGAGTGCATCAGCGCGCCCCGTAGCGCTCCAGACCGCCTTCTCATTGATGCTGCCCGAGACGCGGGCAATGCCGGCCGCGCTCTCAAGCACGCCATTTTCAAGCGCGAGCACGCCGCTCTTTAACTTGACATCGCCCTTCAGAGACCTCGCGGCAAATGCGTTCCAGCGCAAGCTTGCCAGATCCAGCGTTCCGTCAAAGGCAAAAAGATGCATCCAGTCGGCGCTTCGCGGCTTCGGAAGCGCACCGAAATCAAGTTTCTCTATCGAAAGCCGCCCGCGCAGCGTTGGCTGCTCGGGAAGCGCCGTAAGCGTTCCCTCGAAGGCAACGGGAGAACCCGCCAGGCTCCCCTTGAGGCTCACATTCGCCGCCTTGTCGCCGTCCACATTCACAACACCCTTGAGCGTTGCGGAAAAATCAGCCGGGAGCGCTGCGTCTCCCGTAACAGTGACGGCCCCCTCGAACTGGGAGAACTCGGCCCGGCGCGCCGAAACATCTGCCTTGACGCGCGCTGCCAGATTGACCACCGAGGTGC